>CAZRFT010000192.1:0-3298 GCA_964599255.1 uncultured Neptunicoccus sp.
AAGGCTTGCGGCCAGTGGCCACAAGAACAACGTCGCTTTCCAAGACTTCTTCCTTTTCACCCTTCTGATGGGTGGGTTTGGCTGTGGTTTGCATGGCCGGAACAGATTGAACCGCAGCGCCCGTGATGGATGGTAAGCCTTGCTTTTTTAGGACCCGCTGGAATGTCTTTGAGATCTCTGCGTCCATTCCTGGGGTGATATGGTCGAGATACTCCACGACCGTTACCTCAGAGCCAAGACGCGCATAAACCGAGCCGAGCTCCAAACCGATTACGCCCGCCCCAATAACCGTCAGTTTCTTGGGCACTTTTGGTAGTTCCAAAGCGCCAGTGGAGCTGACGACTGTTTTTTCGTCGATTTCAACATTAGGAATGGAGCTTGGTTCCGACCCAGAAGCGATCACGATATTTTTGGTCTTATATGCAGTCCCATCCACAGTGACCTCGCCCGCGGCAGTGATCTGACCCCAGCCTTTTAGCCAGTCAATTTTATTCTTCTTCATCAAAAACTCGACACCGGTGGTGTTCTGGCCAATCACCTCGTCTTTGTAGGATTTCATCTTATCCCAATCCACCGAAGGGCTTTTGCCCATAAGGCCCATCTTGGTAAAATTATGCTCTGCCTCGTGCAACATATGCGAGGCGTGGAGGAGGGCCTTCGATGGAATACAACCAACGTTCAAACACGTACCCCCAAGCGTTTCACGCCCTTCCACGATTGCAGTTTTCAGGCCAAGCTGTGCGCAACGGATGGCGCAAACATACCCGCCTGGGCCTGCGCCGATAACAATTACATCGTAGTTTGACATGGTGTTTCTCCTATGATTGTGGAGCGAATGCTGAGATGTGAATTCGCAAGCAAGCTTTTCGGCTAATTCTAGTAGTTAAACGTCTCAAAGTCAGCGTCGAAGATTTTTGATATCCTGGATTTGGCATCTTTTGTTTTCAGCCCCGTCTCCGTTTTAGTGCGATCGGTACGATTAAGGTGTGGGGTCAAAAAGGAATCGTTTAGCTTGATTTCAAGTCGCTCTGCGATACTTGAATAGAACTCAGAAATATTTTCCACCCTTCCCAATAATTGTATCTTAGAGAATTCCGGTTTCAAATTATCCACCTGACGACCAAGGTGTGGATTCAACGCCTCATAACCTTCGAAATGAATCTCATGCTCTAAGTAGTCTAAAAATTTTTCGAACCCCTTGGTTGTGTACATGTCTTTTTCAAAATCAAAATTTGAAATAGCATTCAAACGGATCCGTTCAGTCTGAAGCAGCTTGGTCGAAAGTTCTTGGGATCGGCACAGAAAGAAAAAAGAAGAAACGGATCGAGCGACTGGGTCTCTACAAATTCCCAGACGTAGTGCAGAAGAAATTGCTACAAATGGTTTCGGAATTTCATTTAACCTACGTGTTAGAGCAGCCATTGGCAGCTCATGCGCGATTTCATGGCGCTCGGATTCGTTGGGAGATGTGGAACGGGCGGTCAATTTAGAATTGAATTCACATTCAAACAAAAAACTTTTTACCGAAGTAGAGCCCGCTTTACAGTTTTGGATAAAAGCCCAACGTAACGATTTAGGCATTTGTACTCGCTTTAGCCAATGTAAGGCACGCTCTGGAGTTGGAAAATGTTTTGGGTGTTTGCGCGACATCCATCGCGCTTGGGCTAAGCCATAGTGCGGAGCAAGTGGCGGATCGCGAAAGACTGGGTCAATTGAGTTTTGAGGAACAATTTCAGACACAACAATTATCCTTTAGTAATCAAATGCTTCAAAATCGTCGGAATAAATCGTTTCGATTTTCCGTTTGGTTTCTTTGTTTAGAAAAGTTGTGTTCTTTCCGCCGGTGCCTGATTTGTTCATATGCAGACCTTCAATCTCCTCTGTGGTTTTTACCTCTAAAAGCGCAGCTACTTCTTTCATGAAATCAATGATGTTTTCAGTTTTTCCAAGAAGGTGAAACTTCGTAAAATCTGGTTTGATATTGTCGACCTGAGGTCGGAAATGGTTGTTTATTGAATCGGATCCAAATTGTTCTTTTTCCAATTCTATAAAATCTAGAAATTTGGAAAATCCATTGGTCGTATACATATCATCGCGCCAATCAAAATTGGTCGTTCCGGATAGCTCTAAGCGAAGATCTGAAAACATTTCACTACCATCTTCTTGCGATTTGCATAACCAATTGAACCCAGAAATGGCCCGCTCGATAGGGTCTCTTACGATCGCAAGCCTTATTGCTTTCGAGAGAGCGGGAAAGGATTTTGGGGTATAGAGGAGCCGACGGGCGAGACGCGAATCTGGCAGTTTGTGAATCATATTTCCTAGGCCAGAAACCAGCTCGTGTTGACCTATTTTGCTGGTCGGGATCACACCAAACTCGCAATAGAAGAGAAAAGCCTTTATTGTCGAGGTTCCACATTTACCATTGTCGAAGAAAGCCCATCGTTGAGATTTCGGCATCATCCCAGCGTAGAGCCAAGCCTCAGCGGAATCCACCGTGGGAAACCATTTTGCATGTTTTTTGTGTATCCACTTTGCCTGCGCAAGTGCTTCGGCCTGGCTTAAGCACGGGGCATTAATAAGGACATTTTCTGTATCGCGTACCAGGCTCATTAGAAAATCCGTAATTCACTACCAAGACTTAAAATAACTATAGATCCATTAGAAGTCTACGCGGATCCTCCAATGCCTCTTTCACGCGCACGAGGAAAGTCACAGCGCCTTTCCCGTCCACAATGCGGTGGTCATAGCTAAGTGCAAGATACATCATCGGGCGGATCACGATTTCATCATTTACCACTACGGCGCGTTTCTGAATTGAATGCATCCCTAAGATACCCGATTGCGGTGGGTTCAAAATGGGCGAGGACATAAGCGAGCCATAGACACCGCCATTTGAAATTGTGAATGTGCCGCCTTGCATAGCATCCATGGAAAGCTTGCCATCCCGTGCGCGCGCACCAAGCGAATTGATGGATTTTTCTATATCGGCAAAACCCATTGCATCAGCGTCGCGAACAACTGGCACGACAAGGCCCGTAGGTGTGCCAACGGCGATGCCCATATTTACGTAATTTTTGTAGATAATCTCGTCGCCGTTAATCTCTGCGTTTACCTCTGGCACCTCGTTTAAGGCGTGACAGCAAGCTTTCGTAAAAAAGCTCATAAATCCGAGTTTCACGTCATGTTTCTTTAGGAACAACTCTTTGTATTCATTCCGCAACGCCATGATCGCTGACATATCGACCTCGTTATAGGTGGTCAGCATGGCTGCGGTGTTTTGCGCCTCTTTCAATCG
>CAZRFT010000193.1:0-13259 GCA_964599255.1 uncultured Neptunicoccus sp.
GAAGCGGGCTATGTCGGGGAGGATGTTGAAAATATCATCCTAAAGCTACTTCAAGCTTCTGAATATAATGTAGAGCGCGCGCAACGCGGCATCGTCTATATCGACGAGGTGGATAAAATCACACGTAAATCTGACAACCCGTCGATTACACGTGATGTGTCGGGCGAGGGCGTCCAGCAAGCGCTTTTGAAAATTATGGAAGGCACGGTTGCTTCCGTTCCGCCACAAGGCGGGCGCAAACACCCGCAACAAGAGTTTCTGCAGGTCGATACTACAAATATCTTGTTTATTTGCGGTGGGGCATTTGCAGGCCTTGATAAGATTATCGCTCAACGCGGCAAGGGTTCCGGCATCGGCTTTGGGGCCGATGTAAAGGATGAAGATGACCGCGGTGTTGGGGAGCTTTTTACTGAACTTGAACCCGAAGATTTGTTGAAATTCGGTTTGATCCCTGAATTTGTTGGTCGATTGCCGGTATTGGCAACACTGACAGATCTAGATGAAGCGGCGCTTGTCACAATCCTAACCAAACCCAAAAACGCCTTGGTTAAGCAATACCAGACGCTCTTTGGCCTCGAAAATGTAGAACTCCACTTCACAGATGAAGCTTTGGGCGCTGTTGCAAAACGCGCCATTGAGCGCAAGACGGGCGCTCGCGGATTGAGGTCCATCTTGGAAGATATCTTGCTTGATACAATGTTCGACCTTCCAGGGTTGGAAAATGTCGAAGAGGTTGTCGTCAACGAAGATGCGGTTTCTGGAGATGGTGAGCCTTTGGTTGTTTACGCAGAAGCGGTGGATGAAACGGCCTCTGCCTAAAAACTGACCATTTTCTGCTGAGCATTGCTGTTAATCCTGATCTAGGCTATTTCGGAGAAAAATTGGGAAGTCGAGCATGACCCATTCTAAATCTGAAATTGCAATCGGCGCAGCTGTTTTGGCGGCAGCATTGATATTTCTATTCACTTTGATCGGGCAAGCTGGGGTTGGTCCAAGCTCCAATGGGCTTGTTTTGAACGCCTCTTTTCGTTCTGCAGATGGGGTGTCACCTGGTACGGATGTGCGTATGGCCGGCGTTAAGGTTGGAACCGTTCAATCAATGGAGCTTGATCCCAGAAACTTCAGGGCAAACCTGTCGTTTTCTTTGCGAGGTGATTTGGAAATTCCCGATGATAGCGGTGTTGCGATATCGCAAGATGGCCTGTTGGGCGGCTCTTTTGTCGAAATTATCCCAGGTGGCTCTGATTTCGCGATGGAAAATGGTGCGGAGTTCTTTGAAACCCAACCTTCGGTCTCTCTGATTAACCTTCTGTTAAAATTTGTGGCGGGGCAGGGCGAATGATACGCGGTTTAATTGCTGCATTGCTGCTCGCCACGGCTGGATATGCGCAAGACAATATCGTGGTCGACCAAGGAAGTGGGGCAGTTTTGCGCACACTGGATCGCATCACAGGTGAAGTAATTGACTACGAAATTGCAAATGGCGCGGAAATTCAACGCGCTCGGATTCGAGTGCAGGTTCAAGAATGCCGCTATCCGCAAGAGGATTTGGCCAGTGATGCCTATGCCCGTGTCACAATTTTCGACAATTCTGTGACGGAACCGATGTTTGATGGCTGGATGATCGCATCTTCGCCCGCATTATCATCCCTTGAGCATCCGCGTTATGATGTTTGGGTGCTTTCTTGTATGGCGGTTTGAGCGTCTATTTCGCCAGCTTTTTCAAATAAGGCTCGTTTCAACAACGCCTTTGAAAGCCTTGATTTGTAATCATTTTTACTAATTTCCACCGCACCCAACGAGGTCAGGTGATCTGTGATAAATTGTGTGTCAAAAAGTGTGTAGCCACCCAATTTAAGCCGCGCCATTAAATAAGTAAGGGCAATCTTAGAGCCGTTGGTGGCATATGAAAACATAGATTCACCAAAAAACGCGCCGCCCAATGAAACGCCGTAAATGCCCCCAAACAGTTCCTTCCCGCGATAGACCTCGACTGAATGAGCAAAGCCCATTTGATGCAACCGTTTATAAAGCGATTTGATTTCGGGGTTTATCCAAGTTTCTGGACGATCGGCACAAGCCTCTACAACGCCAGAAAAATTGGTGTTCACCCCGATCTGGTAATCTTCGCGTCGAATGGCGCGTTGTAAAGATCGCGACAAGTTAAGCCCGCCGATTGTGAAAACACCGCGCATCTTGGGCTCAACCCAATATATTTCTGTTGCCTCAGCGCTATCCGCCATCGGAAAGACGCCATTTGCATAGGCGTTCAGGAGGAGTTCAGGTGTGATTTCATCGTTGAAATCTTTAGCCACCTATAACACCTCTTGGCGGTCCAACCATTTCTCTAACCAGTGGATATCGTAGTCGCCCGTCTGCACAGCTTCTTCGTCAAGGAGTGCATGGAAGAGGGGCACGGTTGTTTCAATCCCATCGACCACCAGCTCTGACAAAGCACGTTTCAAGCGCGCAAGGGCTGCGGGGCGATCCACACCTGAAACGATGAGTTTTGCAATCAAACTATCGTAATGCGGTGGAATGGAATACCCATCATAAAGCGCTGAATCCATCCGAACACCCAAACCCCCAGGGGCATGGTATTGGGTGATTTTGCCCGGACGCGGCGCAAATTCGGGGAGCTTTTCTGCGTTTATTCGAACTTCAATCGAATGTCCGCGAATGCGCAAGTCTTCTTGCTTGAAACGCATCTCCTCGCCTGCGGCGACACGGATTTGCTGTTTGACCAGATCAACGCCAAAGATGGTTTCCGTTACGGGATGCTCTACCTGAAGGCGGGTGTTCATTTCGATGAAATAGAATTCGCCATCCTCAAAGAGAAATTCGATTGTACCTGCACCTGAATACCCAATGTCACCCACCGCCTTGGCACAAACAGCGCCTATACGCTCGCGGGTTTCTTCGTCGATACAAGGGCCTGGGGCTTCTTCAAAAACCTTTTGGTGACGGCGTTGAAGCGAACAATCGCGCTCACCCAAATGCACCGCACGTCCTTTACCATCACCGAAGACTTGAATTTCGATATGGCGGGGCTTTTGAAGATATTTTTCGATGTAAACTTCGTCGTTGCCAAAAGCCGATTTCGCCTCTGACCGTGCAGAGGAGAAAGCTTCGCTTAAATCATCTTCGGTCAACGCGAGCTTCATCCCGCGGCCGCCACCACCTGCGGTCGCTTTGACAATGACTGGGAATCCCATTTCTCTGGAGACTTTTTGCGCCTCTTCAATAGTTGGAACGCCACCATCAGATCCAGGTACGCACGGCACCCCAAGTTTGATCATGGTATCTTTGGCAGTGATCTTGTCCCCCATTAGGCGGATATGTTCGGCAGATGGCCCGATAAAGGTGATATCGTGATCTTCTAGCACCTGCACAAAATTGGCGTTTTCAGAGAGAAAACCATAGCCAGGGTGAACCGCTTCGGCGCCTGTCACCTCGCACGCAGAGATGATGGACGGTATGTTTAGGTAGCTGTCGGTGCCTGGGGGTGGGCCGATACAAACACTTTCGTCAGCCATACGCACATGCATTGCATCGCTATCGGCAGTTGAATGAACGGCCACCGTAGAAATACCTAGCTCTTTACAGGCGCGGATCACGCGAAGGGCGATTTCCCCGCGATTTGCAATAAGGACTTTTTTGAACATAACGCGCGGCCTATTCGATAATCACCAAAGGTGAGCCGAATTCGACGGGGCTGCCATCATCGATCAAAATCCGCGTAATTTTACCAGATTTTGGTGATGGAATATTATTCATGGTTTTCATCGCTTCAACGATCAAAAGAGTTTGTCCCTCTTTCACACTGTCGCCCACGTTAATGAACGGCGTGGCACCAGGTTCTGGCGCCAAATAAGCGGTGCCTACCATCGGGGATGTAACCGCACCAGGATGCGCGGCGGGATCGCCCGATGCATCAGCTGCGGGGGCTTCTGGGGCAGATGCCGCGGCAGGGGCTGGCGCAGCAGCGGCCGGTGCCACAGGGGCAGCAACGCTTGCTGTAACTGGGCCAGCGACGGGCGCAAAAGAGCGAATTACACGGACATCGAGATTATCATTTTCGCCAAATTCACGTTTAACCCGAATTTCGGCCAGATCACTGTTATTTAAGACAGAGGCCAGTGCTTCGATGAATTTGACGTCTGCATCTTGTTCTTTTTTACCCATAAGCCTTGAATCGTCCCTATTTGCTTAAGTCTTGATCGTCAGAATATCGGAATTTGCCTTATAGTTAAAGGCGTTTTGCACCTGCGCGTTCAGCCGCGGCAAGCACATCTTGTGCCTTATTCCAACCCACGGAGCCGCGCGGCAGCAATCCCTGCGCCCGTTTCGCGTGCGTGCTAGCGACACCAAAATTCCCCACCAACGCATAACGCTCAGCTGTGACAACATTTGCCCAGCCTGGTTGTCCTGCTTGGGCGTAGGCTGCGGCCAGATCGCGCAGCATGCGACCATTACGTGCATCCCGTGCATATGCTTTTTGAAGCGTGGCAAGAGCGGCATTAACCTGTCCGCCAGCAAGTTGCGCGCGCCCAAGCCCTGCTAGAATTTGAGGCTCTTTCGGGGCCAAAGAGACCGCTTTCGAATAGGCCGCGATGGCAGCTTTCGTCTGGCCGTTTTCAAGAAAAAATTGCCCACTTAATTCGTTGTAAAATGGGTCATCAGGGCGAAGTTTAAGAAGCTTATCCATCTCAATCGCTGCCTTTTTACGATTTGGCATTTTGTGATAAGCGATGGCGCGTGCGTAAATCGCCGTTTCCGATTGATCTTTTGTACCCACCTTTCGAATGGTCGCAGATGGGTTGCCAACAAACCCCCGAAACTTTGCCTGCATCCGTTGATAATAATAAAGCGCCTTGGGGTCAGTTTTGTATTGTCGATCTTGATTGGCGTTAGCGATGGCGCGAACCGATGCAAGGCGTTCAGCGCTCAAAGGATGGGTTTGGACAAAAGGATCGCGCTTGCGTGCTGTCATCAAGTCCTGACCTTCGAAATACTCCAAAACTTCGACATTGGCTTGAGGATTGATCCCAGCGGCCATCATCAAACGTAAGCCCGTTCGGTCTGATGCCTCCTCTTGATCACGTGTGTGGCCTAAAAACGCTCGCGTGGAAGAGGACCCAACGCCTGCAACAACACCCGTTGCAGCCCCTGGTTCACCAGCAGCAGCGACAATCGCGCCGAGCAAAAGTCCCAACATCGCATTTGTTTTAGCACGCCCAAAATCGGCATAACGCTTGGCAATATGGCCACCCGTAATATGCCCTAACTCATGCGCAATTACAGCTTGAAGCTGTTCAGGCGTCTTTAGTTTTCGAATTAGGCCTTCGTGAATGAAGACCTGCCGCCCGTTGGTAACAAACGCATTGGGCTGGGCATTGTTCACAATAAAAAATTTCACGGAGCCCGTGGGTAAACCCGCTGCTTTCAACAGGGGACGCGCGAGCTGTTTTATCGAGGCTTCAATTTCAGCGTCGCGAATAAGGCCTTGTGCTGTCGCAGGCATCGATGTCGTGATAACAAGCGCAATTACTGCCAGGCACTTTGCAAATAATTTCATAGAATTCACATGAACCAGAAAGGTCGGTCACGTCCAGAGACGATCCCGACCTTGTGACTAAATTGAGCGGTAAATTGCCGCTAGCGCGACCACCAACCCTTTTTCTTAGGTTTATCGTCAGCTTCCGTGTCTGCAGGCTTTTCTTCTGCAGAACCCTTTTCGGCCTCCGCCTCCTCATCCTTTTTCTTGCGCGTCCGGCGCTTTGGCTTTTCTTCGGCAGCCGCTTCCTTGGTTTCTTTTTCGGCATCCGCCTTTTTAGGGCTTCGACGTCGCTTGGGCTTTTCATCAGCTTCTGGTGCGTCACCTTCCGCTTCTGGTTCTGCTTCCTTTTTCTTACGCGCGCGGCGTTTTGGCATCGGCTTTTCTTCAGTTTCCGGTGTTTCGGCTCCCGCAGCATCAGCGGCTTCTTCTGTTTTCTTGGTCCGACGACGGCGTTTTGGCTTTTCTTCTTCTTCGGCAGGTTTTTCTGCCTCAGAATCGTTTGATGCCGCGGCGTCTTCGGCCTCCATCACCTCTTCGGTTTCACCTTCATTGTCTCGTTTGCCACCACGGCGACGACGACGACGACGTTTTTTCTTGGGTTTTTCTTCGTCCTCTTCAGGCGCAACAAAATCGCTCATATCAATTGGATCAGGAAGATCGATCGGATCAGGAAGTAGCTTTGACGCTGTTTTACGTTTCTCAATCTCGAAATCGGTACCAATCAACTTAGCGTCAGCCTCGATCAACACAGACAGGCCGTATTGCTCTTCGATTGCTGTGATATTGGCGCGTTTTCGGTTCATAAGGTAATTTGCGATATTGACCGGACAACGGATCACAACTTCCTTGGACCTACGACGAACCGCTTCCTCCTCTATCTCTCGTAAAATGGAGAGTGACTGACTGTCATCAGAGCGTAAAAGACCGGTACCGTGACAATGGGGGCAAAGCTGCGTGGTAGCTTCCAACATACCCGGACGCAGACGTTGCCGCGACATTTCCAAAAGGCCAAAGCCAGAAATGCGCCCAACTTGAATGCGCGCACGATCATTTTTCAACGCATCTTTAAGCCGTTTTTCGACGGCATTGTTATTGCGACGTTCCTCCATATCAATGAAATCAATCACGATAAGTCCGGCAAGATCGCGAAGCCGAAGTTGACGCGCAACCTCATCAGCTGCTTCCAAATTGGTTTTAAGCGCTGTTTTTTCGATCGAGCTTTCTTTGGTTGCTTTGCCAGAGTTCACGTCGATGGCGACCAGCGCTTCTGTGACGCCAATGACAATATAACCACCTGATTTTAATTGAACTGTGGGGTTAAACATTCCCCCCAGATAGCTTTCAACCTGATAACGAGAGAAGAGGGGAATGCGATCTGAATAGGCTTTCACGCGATCTTCATGGCCGGGTGACAGCATTTGCATATAGGTCTTAGCGGCCTCATAACCGCGCTCGCCCTCGACGACAATCTCATCAATGGAGTTCGAGTACAAATCGCGGATAGAGCGCTTAATCAAATCCCCTTCAGCGTAGATTTGCGCAGGCGCTGTTGATTCCATGGTCTGATCACGGATTTGTTCCCATAGCCGCAAAAGATACTCGTAATCGCGGGTGATGTCGGTCTTAGACCGTTTTGCTCCCGCGGTGCGCACAATCAAACCAGCACCTTTTGGCACTTCAAGTTCGGCCGTTATCTCTTTGATTTTTTTACGATCTTGGGCGTTGATGATCTTTCTGGAAATGCCGCCGCCGCGCGCGGTATTTGGCATAAGCACACAGTACCGACCGGCAAGTGATAGATAGGTCGTAACGGCCGCACCTTTATTACCGCGTTCCTCTTTGACCACTTGGATCAGCATGATTTGGCGGACTTTGACAACTTCTTGGATTTTGTAGCGACGCGGGCGCGGTTTTTTAGGGCGTACTTCTTCTTCGACATCTTCGTCGGCGACCGATTCAATGTTTTCGTCTTTATCAGAAGCGTCAGAAGCAGCTTTGTCTTCGGGCGTATCTTCTTCCTGTGCGTCCTCTTCAGATGCCTCAGCGTCGCCTTCAGGCTCTTCTACGGCATCGGTCTCAGACTCTGAAACCTCGTCGGTTGGGGTTTCAGGCGAGGGTCCTTCTTCCTGTGCCTCTGGAACATCGACCAGCCCGCTATCATCTGCGTCGTCTTGATCTTCTTCGATGACGATATCTTCTGATACGGCAACCGGATCTTCATTTTCTGCGTCGGCTGCTTTGCTCCGACGACGCCCGCGGCGCCGTTTTTGTTTTTCGGCCTCTTGCTTTTCCGCTTCTTCAGCCATGGCAATCGCATATTCTTCTTCCTCTTGAAGAAGCTTTTCACGATCAGCGACCGGAATTTGGTAGTAGTCTGGATGGATCTCTGAAAACGCAAGGAAGCCATGGCGGTTTCCGCCATAGTCAACGAATGCCGCCTGAAGCGACGGTTCTACGCGGGTAACTTTTGCGAGATAGATATTTCCAGCAAGTTGACGTTTTGACAGGCTTTCAAAGTCGAATTGATCAACTTTGTTGCCCTCAACCACAACGACGCGGGTTTCTTCCGCGTGGGTGGCATCGATAAGCATTTTTTGTGACATTGATAACTTTCAGCACGCAAAAAAACCTCCGCAGAGTGACGGTTCAGTGTTTTTCCGTGATTTGTTAAGGCGATAAGCGTGCGGCTAGGGCTGATAAATACCAGCAAAGATAGAAATATTTCTGTCCACGCGCGTTGCATCGCGGTTTCTCCAAGGGGATAGGGCGAGCGCCGACTATCTCCTAATTTTTGGCCGCAAAGATTCCGAAGAACTTTGGGCAAATCTGTTTAATCTTGGGGCGGCTGCCCCTTGCAATCGGCTTCTGTGGCGGACTTTGGTTGGACCTGTCGCGTTAAGTGCCGGATCGCGAAACTCTGTTGAGGGTTTGGAACCCATCAATTCCTCAGATAATGACGAAATTGCTTAATTACAAACGTTTTTTCGCTTGATATGGTTGGCCAAAGAAAAATGAAATCGAGCATGGTTCAACGCGTTATTGTCTCTCTTTTGGCAGCTTATGCCTTAACTGGGGTGTTATTTGCACAGTCCCTGACAGCGATTTCGCGTGTGGATACGGATAACTCTTCGATTGTTGATATGGTTTTTGGGGATGTGGCGGTTGATATGGAGCTGTCTCAACCCATTCCTTTCAAGCTCAATGCGGCCAGCAATCCAAACCGAATTTTTATCGATTTTGAGGGGCTGCAATGGAGTAGCGAAGCCGCCAACGGCATAAATGCGTCGACGCTGATCAAAAATGTCGATTTCGGCCTCATTCGACCGGGTTGGTCGAGGTTGGTTCTGGAACTGTCAAAGCCATTGACCGTTCTGACCGCAGAGATGGCGGTAGACCAATCAAGTGGGTCTGCGACCTTCAAACTTCGTCTGGCAGAAACGGATCAATCGGAATTTGATGCACAGATTCGGCCCGAGGAGAATGAATTTGCGCAATCTCACGAGGCGCCCATAGAAACCAAAGAGGGCCCTTTAAGGATCATGATTGACCCTGGTCATGGTGGTGTTGATCCAGGTGCTGTGGTCGGCAAGGATTTAGAAAAACAGCTAATGCTGTCTTTTGCACAGGAATTGCAAGATTATCTCGCAATAACAGGGCTTTATGAGGTGTATTTAACAAGAGATGATGACAAATTCATCTCTCTAACGGGTCGAATTGGACGTGCAAGGGCCGAGATGGCGGATGTTTTCATATCGCTTCATGCCGACGCATTGGTCGAGGGTAATGCAACAGGCATCACTGTCTATACATTGTCGGACAAAGCGTCGACAGAAGCGGCGGCACAACTCGCACAAGAAATGGATCGAACTGATCTGTTGTTGGGACATGATCTGACCTATCAGGATGATGAAATTGCAGGTATCCTGCATGACTTAGCAGCCCGTGATACCAATCAACGCTCCGAAGCTCTTGCAGATCAAATGGTTAAAGAAATCGGTGATGCATTGTTCAAATCTCGGATGCGCCCACGCTTATCAGCCGCCTTTACCGTTTTGAAAGCCCCGGACACGCCGTCTATCTTGATCGAGCTTGGATTTATCACCAATCCAAGAGATCGCGCGAACCTTAAAAACCCTAATTGGCGTGCCCAAGTCATCGAAGGAATAGAGGCGGGGCTTCGAAAATGGGAAATTGAGGATGCAGCACGTGCGAAACTTCTGCGAAAATAGCCGCCGAATTTCGCGAAAATTCTAATTTAGCGGTTATTTGCAAAGGGGTCGTCTCGTAAAATCGTGTTTTGACCCTAGATAGGTGGGAAGCTATAAGGACGAAAAAAATAGGCGGGCAACGTGTTTAGGTCGATCTTTTCATTTTTTGGCGGAATATTTGCGCTTCTGACATTGGGTGCGGCTTTGGCGGCAATCATGATGGTGGGCGTATTTTTTGCCTATGGGAAAGACTTGCCAGATCACGAGCAACTCGCCACCTACGAACCTGCCACAATCAGTCGCGTCTATTCGATTGACGGACGGGTGATGGATGAGTTCGCCCAAGAACGCCGTTTCTTTACGCCGGAAGATGAAATTCCATTGATGATCAAACAGGCGTTTATTTCGGCAGAAGATAAAAATTTCTATGACCATGCGGGCTATGACCCTGCGGGTATCGCCAAAGCAATTTATGATGCGGCGAATGGGGCGCCTCTGCGCGGAGCTTCCACTATTACGCAGCAGGTCATGAAGAACTTTCTTTTGGATGGCACGCGGTCGGTAGAGCGTAAAATCAAAGAGATCATCCTTGCCAGCCGCATCGAAAATACTTTGGAAAAGGATGATATTCTTGAGCTGTACCTGAATGAAATTTTTCTAGGCCAGAATTCTTATGGGGTAACAGCGGCGGCCGAAACGTATTTTGGCAAACCGCTTGAGCAAGTGAATTTAGAAGAGGCGGCCTATCTCGCCGCACTTCCTAAAGCGCCATCAAAATATCATCCAGTTCGTGAAAAAGAAGCAGCACTTAATCGCCGGAATTTCGTTTTGCGCGAAATGTTTGAAAACGGCTATATCGAAAAGGAAGCTTATGAGACGGCAAAGGCTTCCGAGCTTCGCACTGTTCAATCTGGTGATTTCGTTTCCGTGCGTTCCCTGCGCCCACCACGAAGCTACTTCACTGATGAAATTCGACGCCAACTTTCAAAAAGCTTCGGTGAAGAGGAATTCTTTACAGGCGGCATGGCGGTACGCGCCACAATGGACCCCGATCTGCAAAGGCTCGCGGAAAATGCGCTTCGGGCTGGGCTTGAAGAGTATGACCGCGAACGTGCACCTTATCGCGGCCCGTTGGGACAAGTAGAAAATATCAATTCTGTGGATACAGATGCATGGCGCGATGAATTGGCGACCTTGATCGATTTGCCGCGCGATATCGAGGGTTGGAATTTGGCCGTGGTGCGTCAAGTCACAGACGAGGGCGCCATTATTGGCATTGAAGGGTTCGCAGAAGCAGAGGGGCAAGCGCTTTCGCTTAAACGCGAGCTGAAATGGGTCAAAAACCGCGAAGATGCGGAAGGAAACTCTACACGCATTCGGACCCCATCTGATTTATGGGCCAAGGGCGACATCATCCATGTTGCCGCGGATCGCGGCGATGATGGTGCAATTACGGGCTGGTCCTTGCGTCAAATTCCAGAGCTTCAGGGTGCCTTTATGGCGATGGATACCGAAACGGGCCGTGTTCTTGCGATGCAAGGCGGGTTTTCCTATCAATCCTCGGTTTTCAATCGAGCCACGCAAGCGCTTCGCCAGCCTGGCTCAAGTTTCAAACCTTTTGTTTATGCCGCTGCTTTAGACTCGGGTTATAGTCCTGTCTCGATCATCGTTGATGCCCCGATTGAAATTGACACGCCCCAAGGTGTGTGGCGGCCGAAAAACTCGTCAAATAAATTCTATGGACCCGCACCAATGCGCGTGGGAATCGAGCAATCGCGTAACCTGATGACCATCCGTCTTGCCCAAGATGTGGGTATGGAAGTGATTGCGGGCTACACGAAGCGTTTCGGGGTTTATGATGATATGCAACCCTTGCTGTCTGCATCTCTCGGCGCGCAGGAGACGACCCTTTTCCAAATGGTTAGCTCCTATGCGATGTTTGCAAATGGAGGCGAACGTGTGCATCCAACTCTTGTTGATCGCGTTCAGGATCGCTTTGGACGCAACCTGTTCGTACATGATCAACGCAATTGCGTGGATTGTGGCCCAACGAATATCACAGAAGGCTTAGGCCCACGTATTCTGTCCAACCGCGAACGTGTTCTGGATCCCGTTACCGCATACCGACTAACCTCGATGATGCGCGGTGTGGTGGAGCGGGGCACAGCAACACGTGTTCGTATCAACGGCGTGCCAATTGCTGGTAAGACCGGCACCACTAATGACGCCAAAGACGTTTGGTTCATTGGCTTTACACGAAATATCGTTGCTGGTTGCTACATGGGATTTGATGAACCGCGCACCCTAGGTCGCGGAGCGTTTGGTGGTCGTATGTGTGGCCCTGTTTTCAAGGCGTTTATGGAAGAAGCGATTAAAAAATATGGTGCAGGTAAATTTACCGTGCCAAAAGATACATATTTTGCCAAATTCGATCGTTATTCAGGAGCGCAATTGCCCTCTGATGAAACAGGATCCCACGTCGTCGCCGAGCTATTCCGTAAAGGCGAAGACCCGCTTTCCTCCGCAGGATTGTTAATTATCGATGGTGGTTTTTCAACTTCCACGGATATCGAAATCTTTGAGGGCTTTGGCATCGCGGGTGCCGTTGGTGGGGACAGCATTATTGTCAATGGAGATGGTGAAGAGACAACCATACCGTCGAATGCCGGATTTGGGTCAATTACTGCTGGCGGCGTTTATTAGCGACTTGCATTTTTCCAACTGAAACTTGAGAGTTAGCCCGAAGAAATGGGGTTTTTATGCGTGCAGAAATAGAAAACATCGCCGCTGAGATACGCAAATCATTAGATCTCTTAAAACAGCGGATGGACTGGGATACAGCCCATCACCGCATGGAGGAATTTGATGCCATGTCGGAGGATCCCAACCTGTGGAATGATCCTGAGCGCGCGCAAAAACTAATGCGTGAGCGTCAAAAGCTCGCCGATAGCATCAAAGCCTACGAGGATTTGAATGCGGGCCTAGAAGATAACCTGGGGATGATAGAGCTGGGCGAAGAAGAGGGTGATGACGAGGTTGTTAAAGAAGCAGAGGCCTCTCTTAATCGCGTGCTTAAACGTGCTCAGCAAGCAGAGCTAGAGGCGCTCTTGTCAGGCGAAGCGGATGGGAATGACACATTTATTGAGATCAACGCGGGTGCGGGTGGCACAGAAAGCTGCGACTGGGCGTCGATGTTGGCGCGTATGTATGTGCGCTGGGCCGAGGGGCAAGGATATTCAGTGGAGTTGATGAGCGAGAGCGCAGGTGATGAGGCTGGTATCAAATCCGCAACTTATCAAATTAAGGGCACAAATGCCTATGGCTGGTTAAAATCTGAAAGCGGCGTGCATCGACTGGTGCGTATTTCGCCCTTTGATTCCAACGCGAAACGGCACACCTCCTTTAGCTCGGTTTGGGTCTATCCTTTTGTTGACGATAATATTGAAATTGAAATAAACCCTTCTGATTTACGCGTGGATACGTTTCGATCC
>CAZRFT010000194.1:0-6937 GCA_964599255.1 uncultured Neptunicoccus sp.
TGGGTGTTTGGCCACTGATCCGCGGCGCATTTATTACAATCATGCTTCTTGGATTTTATGCAGCACTTCCCTTTCTGTCGCTATCGACCGCGGGTGCAGCCGTCTATGTAACACCAATTATCGTGGCGATATTATCGGGGATGTTTTTGAACGAACCTGTGCGCCTGATTGGTTGGATCGGCGTATTGATCGGCTTTGCTGGGATGTTGATTTTGTTGCAGCCAGGGACAGAGCTTTTCTCGCCTTGGTTACTTCTACCGCTCTCTGGTGCCATTCTTTACGCCTTTGCCCATATTATCACGCGCGCAAAATGTCCTGACACCCCAGTCTTGGCGATGGCTTTTGCCTTGAATTTCGTCATGTTGATTTTTGGGTCTCTGGGGAGTTTGGTGCTTGCAATATGGCAACCTGCACTAGGTGCGGAGTATAGCTATATCTTGGGTAGTTGGGGTGCACTGGAAATGGTCGATTGGGGTGTTCTATTACTTCTTGCCATCTTTACGATGACCGTTGGCATGTTGATGGCGGGTGCGTATCAAGCCGCACCGCCCGCAACGATTGCAACATTTGAATATAGCTACCTGATCTTTGCAGCCCTTGCCGATATTGTTATTTTCGCCTTTATTCCAAGCGGCTATGCGTTTCTGGGTATGGGCATGATTGTTCTGGCAGGGTGGTTGGTTTCCTTAAAGCCCAAAAAAGGGCGTTCAGCCTAGCTTCACGGGCAGCGCCTTCATCGCGCGCAGTCCGAGCCTAGAGCGCCATTTTAGGTCATGGCGCGGGCACCCAAGTTCCAATTGAGGAAAACGTTCAAATAGCTTCATAACGGCAATCTCTGCTTCCATCTTGGCCAATCGCGCACCTAAACAAAAATGCGGACCTGCAGAAAAAGAAAGATGTCGATTATCTTGGCGATCGATCTGGAATTGATGGGCATTGTCGAAAATACGCGGATCCCGATTGGCCCCTATTACGAAGGGCATGACGTAATTCCCTTTGTAAATTTTTACCCCTCTTATTTGTTGCTTTCTTGCCGCATAGAATGGCTTTGTAAAAGTAACCGGGGAAAAGAAACGTAAACCCTCATCGACCATAGAGCCGCCGAGGGATGGTTTTTCATTCAACTTCTCGCGCTCTATAGGATTTTCTATCAACGAGAGGACCAACCCGTTGATCAAGTGAACCGTGGTTTCATGGCCTGCAAAGAAGAGGGCGAAGACCATGTTGATCACTTCATCCCGGGAAAGTCCTGCACCACTTTCTTCGGCCATCCAAAGGCCCGAGATAAGGCCCTCATTAGGGTTTTGTTTGATCGCATCGACGATGGTACCCATTTCGCGGTAAAGCGCACCCATACGGAACATGCCTTTTAACAGCTGCCACTTTGTCGTGTCTGATCGTAAATGCGCCGTCATGGCTAGGATGCGTTGCGTTTGGCTTTTGTCCATCCCCAGCATATTTCCGATGACAAAGACGGGTAGGGGTTGCGATAGCCCCGCGCTTAGATCGCAAGTTCCTGATAGCTGGTCTAGCTGCGCATCAACTACGGTTTCGATTTGCGAGCGCATGGATTCAATATTGCGCCGCATAAAGGCTTGATCGACAAGGGAACGAAGGCGTTGGTGTTCTGGATCATCTTTGTTGACCAAATTGTCATATAAAACGCGCGCGCCATTCGGCAAAAATCGCAATATCGCAAGCTCTCTTGCATCGGCGTTTTTAGCCTCGCGCACGAAATCTTCTTTGTTGCGTAAAATTTCCGAGCAAATTGAATGGCGCGTTGGCACCCAAACTTTTCCAAAAAATGGCATCTTCATCTGAATTATGGGCGGATGCTTGCGATGAAGATCGCGCAAAACAGGCTCGGGATCGGCGGCAAATTTAGCAGAAGATACGTGCGCTGCATTGATGGACATTTGGGTCTCGTCTTTTATATCCCATTGTGGTGTAAACCACGTAAACCAAAAATGTGAGTCTTTCCTCCGATGTCACGCCCAGTTGTTGCAATTGTTGGCAATTCCTATCTGATCGACGATAGCTATCCCGTTCATGCCACAGGTCGCATGAATAGCGAAGCAATTGCGCGTGTTTCGGGCGCAACGCCAGTGATGTTGCCTGCGATGCCTTGCATTTTGGACATGGATGAAATCGTGGCGCGTTTTGATGGCTTTTTGCTGACCGGTGCACGTCCAAATGTTCACCCAGAGGAATACGGCGAAAACCCAACGGATGCTCATGGCGATTTCGACCGCGAACGCGACGGTGTCGCACTGCCTTTGGTGCGAAAAGCGGTTGAGGCGGGCAAACCTATTTTGGGTATTTGCCGCGGGTTCCAAGAGTTTAATGTCGCCTTTGGCGGCTCGCTATATCCCGAAATTCGCGACTTACCAGGCCGGATGAACCACCGAATGCCCCCAGAAGGAACGCTGGAAGAAAAATTTGCGCTGCGCCACGATGTTCATTTGGTCCAAGGCGGGAAATTTGCTGAAATATTTGGCGCCACGACCATTCGTACCAACACGCTTCACGGTCAGGGCATCAAAGAGAAGGGCAACCGGATTGTCATCGAAGGCGAAGCCGAAGATGGCACGCCAGAGGCAATTCACGTTGAAGGAGCGTCAAGTTTCGCTATGGCGGTCCAATGGCATCCAGAGTGGAATGCTGAAAATGATTCAGTCTCCCGTCCGTTATTTGAGGCTTTTGGCACAGCCCTTGGTAATTAGGCGCCGCTTGCTATTAAGCTGTCGCAAGGTCTAAAGAGCGCTATGCCTGATCGCACAAAAATATCGCGAAAACTCTCCGTTGCGCCGATGATGGATTGGACGGATCGGCATTGTCGATATTTGCACCGGCTGATTTCTAAAAATGTGTTGCTCTATACCGAAATGGTTACTGCGCCCGCACTGATACATGGAGATCGCAAGCGGCTTTTGCGATTTCATGCGGGCGAACATCCTGTCGCTTTGCAAATCGGCGGTTCTGACCCAGATCAACTTGCTGTAGCCGCGCGCATTGGGGAAGAAGCTGGATATGACGAGGTGAACCTAAACGTTGGTTGTCCGTCAGATCGCGTGCAATCTGGGCGGTTTGGTGCGTGCTTGATGGCCGAGCCTGATTTGGTCGCGCGCTGCGTTAAAGCTATGCGCGATGCTGTCGATATTGAGGTTACCGTGAAGTGTCGGATCGGCATTGATGATCAGAACCCAGAGAAAGTTCTTCCCGACTTTATTTCCCGTGTCTCTGATCAAGGTATCAATAGTTTTACGATTCACGCGCGCAAGGCGTGGCTAGAGGGCCTATCCCCCAAAGAAAACCGGGATATCCCACCATTGGACTATCCTTTGGTTTATCGCATGAAGGAAACATTCCCTGATCTAGAAATCATTCTAAATGGGGGGATTGTTAGCCTAGACCAAGTTACAGACGCATTTGAAAATGGATTGGACGGTGCCATGATCGGGCGCGCTGCATACCATGATCCAATGGCAGTTTTGGCGGGGGCTGATCTGCTTTGGCACGCAGACGCGGCCCCCAAAAATGCAATCGATGTTGCTTTAGATATGCGCCCCTATATCAAGGCCCATTTGGCCGAGGGTGGACAATTGCACCATATCACGCGACACATGCTGGGATTATTTACGGGGCAAGCCGGCGCTCGGCTATGGCGGCGTCACTTAAGTGAAAATGCCCATCTTAAAGATGCGGGCTGGGACGTGGTCGAGGCCGCGCTTTCAAAGATCTTAACGCAGCAGGAAAAGGTTTCAATCATTGCCTGATATAGCTTCGCTTTTACCCGTAATTTTACTTCTGCTTGGGATTGGTGCTTTTGCAGGAGTGCTTGCTGGATTGCTTGGCGTTGGCGGGGGGATCGTGTTGGTGCCTGCCTTTTACTATGCGTTTTTAGGTTTGGGATATGAAAACCCGCAAATTATGCAAGTTTGTGTCGCCACCTCCCTTGCTACAATCATTGTCACTTCGATCCGTTCGGTCTCTAGCCACAATAAAAAAGGGGCCGTGGATTGGCAGATTTTGAAAACCTGGGCGCCAGGCATCGCGATTGGCGCCATAATAGGCGTGTTGATAGCAACCGACCTTCAATCACGCGCAATGGTGTTGATCTTTGGATGTCTGGGTATTTGCGTGGGGCTTTACATGGCCTTTGGTCGAAGCGAATGGGTTATTGGGGACGAAATGCCCAAAGGGTTTGCGCGCGCTAGCCTTTCGACGATCGTTGGTTTTCTGTCCACCTTGATGGGGATTGGTGGGGGCAGTTTTGGTGTGCCTCTGATGACACTTCACGCGCGCCCCATTCATTCCGCCGTCGCAACAGCTGCGGGCTTTGGACTGCTCATCGCGCTACCATCCGCAATCGGGTTTCTGATAGCAAATCCGCCACAGGAAAACTTGCCACCCTACACGGTTGGCTATGTTAATACACCAGCCTTCGCCCTGATCATCCTGATGACCACATTTACCGCCCCATTAGGGGCGGCACTTGCTCATCGATTAAATGTAAAAACTCTCAAGCGGGTTTTTGCGGTATTTTTGACTGTTGTGGCCGCCAACATGCTGCGACAGGGATTTTGGGGCTAGGACCCTACTTAAGATATCCAGCTGGATCGACAGCTTCCGTCCCTTTACGCACCTCAAAGTGCAAGAAGGGCGGGTTGCCGCCGGCAACGATCCCCAGCGTGTCCCCACGTTTGATTTTGTTCCCTTTGCGTAGCGCCACATTCGTGACATTAGAATAAACCGTGTACAGGTTATCTGGGTGGCGCATAAGAATGATTTTCGCCCCATCCTGCGTTGAAAGGACGTTTGCAACGGTACCATCTGCAGCAGCAGTTACCGTTGTTCCAACCGCGGCACCGTAATCAATGCCTTGGCCATCGAAGGGGCGAATGATGTTGCCCGCCACAGGCTTTGACAGTTTGGTCGGATCATCAACTGGCTTGGCCGCTGGCTGCGGTTTTGGCAATGGATCCTCTGCTGAAGGTGGTTCAGGCGTTGGATCGTTTGCCACATCATTTGATGCTGGAATTTGAGATGTTGGGATCAACAAACGTTGTCCCACACGCAAATTCATGTCGCGATCAAGCCCGTTCCAAGAGGCAAGCGAGGTAACAGAAACATTATACTGCCGCGCGATAGAGAAGGCAGATTCACCCTGTTTAACAGTGTGGCGAACTGGTTCTGGCTCGTCTGTCACAACAGATGGGGTTTCGGGTACATCATCCAAAACACTTCTGGTGTCTGCTTCGAAGTCAGATGTTCCATCTAAGGCACCTGGCGGGATCGAAATAACTTCGCCACGGCGTAATGGGGTCGATGGCTCTAGACCGTTATAAGCCGCCAGTTGATTGGCATCGATGCCGATGCGACTGGCCATGTCTGCAACAGTCTCTGGTCGTTGGGCGACAGCAACTTCGTAGTTCGGGTATCGGATAACCCCTAAATTGTCTTCCTCTGGGCGTGATGATGAACCGCTGGCATCAAAGGCACCAGGTTCCGGGGGACGATCGATGGCATCGCCTAAATCACTTAATCCAAAATCACATGCCGACAAAACTAATGCCGAACTTAGCACAAGGCTTAATCTAATAGGGGTCTTTGCTCGATCCAATTGCATCCGCCCATCCTCATTTTTTACTGCCTGTATATTCAGGCTTTTCCTGCGACCAGCGGTACAAAACGAACTTCTTCGAGCTCTTCATAATCCAATCCAGCGCTTGTCTTTGTTATCTTTATCAGCGTCTGCGTGGCATTGGACTGCCCCACTGGTAGCACCATGATACCATCCTCTTTAAGCTGAGCCAAGAGGTTTGCGGGCGGATCCTCTGCCGCGGCGGTCAAAATGATGCGATCGAACGGTGCCTGGGCCTCTAATCCCGTTGATCCGTCGCCTGAAATCACCGTTATGTTGGGTAAGTGTAAGCGATCAAAGGTTTTTTCTGCCATACGGGCTAATTCAGGAAAGCGTTCAATTGTATAAACGCGACGCACAAGTTGGCTTAAAACCGCCGCTTGGAAGCCTGTCCCGGTACCAACTTCTAATACTTTACAGCGCGGTGTGGTATCCAAGGCTTGCGTCATCTTTGCCACCACAGAGGGTTGAGAAAGCGTCTGACCCGCAGATGTTGGCAGGGCCGTGTCCTCATAGGCGCGATCAAGGAAGTTTTCGGTGACAAATTCATGTCGCGGGATGCGCTCCATGGCGTTCAAGACACGTGCATCCATGACACCGCGATGTCGTAACATCAGAATATAGCCCATCAAAACTTCTTTGGGCACGGATTTCATTTTTGAAGCCGTTCAAGTACGTCGTGATTTGTCAGATCAAGCGAGCAGGGGGTGATAGACACGAAACCTTCCAAATTGCAGGCCACATCTGTTCCGGGTGCGGTCGGTTCTGCCTGTGGCGCTCCGGTAATTCGAAGCTCATGATCCCCTTGTTTCGCGGTCGAAAATTTCCCCGACCGAAACCCCTGCGCACAAAATTTGTGACCCTTCACATTTTCCGCCACAACAGGGGGAAAATTTACATTGTAATAGAGTGTCGAAGAGGGTCCTTGCCAAATATTTGCATCTAAAATCGCTTGGATTGCACGAAGGCCGTAGTGTTTCGTTGCTGAAAAAACGTCATGCCCTTGAAGTCCAGGACCGTAAAATTGTGATAACGCAATAGACGGCACTGATTGCATGGCCGCCTCAATTGCTGCCCCTAATGTCCCTGAATAGAACGCATTTTCGCCAGCATTATTTCCGCGATTAACACCAGACAGGATAAGATCGGGCGGCTCTGATAGAATCTCGTGAATGCCAACCAAAACACAATCGGCAGGCGTGCCAAAAACCGCGATACCATTATCGCGCGCCTCATAACTTAAGTTCTTTGTATACGTGATCGCGTGCCCAACGCCTGATTGTTCTTCAGCGG
>CAZRFT010000195.1:0-5933 GCA_964599255.1 uncultured Neptunicoccus sp.
CGCGCACAAGAAAGTTTGCTGCGCCTCATGCCTGCGATACACGAGCTTGCGAAGGCGTCTGATGATCAAGAAGAAGCATTGGCGCTTTTTGAGGGCTTCCTGACCTCTCTGCCTGAAAGCGTTCAACCGCTTGCCATGCTAGAGCAAAAATCCGAACTTGCTGCGCGACGTCTTTACGCTGGTTGCACGCTCTCGATATTTCGGTTTTGAACTCGCTCGAAATTTTGAAAGTCTCTATGGGCATTTGGATCCCATATCGCACCCTCCTGTGTTCCAACCCAATGATATCGAAGCTTCGCTGATTGCAATCCGGAAGTGGAAGAGCGAGGCGCAAATTCGTATTATACTGTACCAGCTTTTGGATCGTATCACCTTCGAAGAAGCAGAGAAGCAATATACCGCGCTTGCCGAAACATGTCTGACGCGCGCACTCGAAATCGCCCTAGAGGAGACGCGCAAAAAACATGGGTCTATCGAAGGCGGTAAAGTCGCCATCCTTGGCATGGGCAAACTTGCCTCGCGCGAGATGACCGCCAGATCTGATTTAGATTTGATCATTCTTTATGACGGTGTGGCTGATGCGATGTCTGATGGAGCAAAGCCAACGGACCTAAGAAGCTATTATACCTTTTTCACGCGACGTTTGATCACCGCTATCTCAGTGGAAATGGCAGGGGGCCGCCTATATGAAGTTGACATGCGATTGCGCCCCTCTGGTCGAGCTGGCACAGTTGCCACGAGCCTTTCTGGATTTGAGGAGTATCAATTCGAAAAGGCTTGGGTTTGGGAGCATCTTGCGCTTACGCGGGCTCGTGTCGTGAGCGGTCCGGCAACCATCCAAAATAAGGTCGAGGCGCTTTGCAAGAAAATTCTTCTGGAAAAAGCAGACAATCCCGAAATCATCCCCGCCCTGCAAGACATGCGGGATCGGTTGGGCAATGCTGAAATCGCAGAGGTTGAAGATTTTGCCGTTAAAAAGACAGCGGGTGGTTTATTGGACATCGAACTTTTGGCGCAATCGCTTTCCTTGATCGGAAAGCACCTTACCAATCAGCCAATAGGCCAGCTGGAAGCGGCAATGAGGGCGAACTTGCTCACCGAGAAAGAAGGAAGCTATCTTATCGAGACGCACCAAGTCTTTTCTCATCTTGAACATTTGAAACGTATTTTAGAGCCAGCAAGTTTTACACTTAAAAACACAACTGTCGCTGGATCCTCGTTCTTGCTTCAGAAATTAGAACAACCGACTGAAAAATCGCTGTCACAAATGATTGCGGAGCGATTGGAGACGGCAAAAACAATTGTTGATGATGTGATTAGTCGAATGGGTCAGAGCTCAACTCGCGCGTCATAAAGACAATTCGCTCACCTTTATCTTTGCGATCTTGTGCGGCATCAACGTGATCAGAAAATTCCGAAGGGTCAAAGGCGATGCGTTCTGCATCGCGGCGAGCAGGTTCCAAAAGTTCGATTGGCATTTCCGCGTCATAATATATCGCGTCCGCTTCCTGCATGAAACGTAAGGCACGAAGGGTCAGCATATCAACTGCATCGGATGTCAGTTCCACGAAATTAATCACCCCACCGCGATCCAGATCGGCACCTTCGGACGCAATTTGAGATTTGACCATTTCATAAGCCGCCGCTTCTTTGCCTTGGGCAAAAAGTCGTCTGGGTCGTCCGTCAAACACCCAACGCCAAAATTCACGACGCAACTTTGGGGCAATTTTGTCCGCGACGGCCTCTCGCATCTCTCCTGCGAAGGTGACGTAGTGTCCAAGGCGGGGTTCCAACATGATTTCAATATCGCCTTTGGTCAATCGGCCTAGAACGGGCCCTTTCCCTTCGGTGCCGATTGCAACCACAACAGGATCACGATCAACAAGCGCCGGCGTAATCGCCTCGCAATCATCTGGCTGATCAACCACATTGATGATTGCACCGACCTGACGTGCCATTTGCGCGTGAGCAGCGCCTTGGGTTTCATCACCTGTTGCGGAAAAAGTGATAATCGCCTCGCGCATCAATTCTGCGGTCACTTGCCCCTTGTGATGCTCGATGCGTCCATCAGCGACATATCCCTGCAATTCCTCGTTGGGGGAACCCGCAACTAGAATAATACGCGCTTCGGTTTTTAGGATCAGCCTCGTTTTCTGGGCGGCTTCTTCGCCGTCGCCGATGATGACCACATTGCGGTCTTTCATCTTTAAAAACATCGGAAAGGTTTCCATGTGGCCTCAAACGCTTAGGGTTTGATGTGAAGATATTCCTCAACGGGAATGGACACCAGCCCCTTTATGCCCAATTGCTGAAGCTTGGAACGACGCGCCGCTTTAAGTGCACGCTCTATTGCATTGAACAATCGATCTTTTTTATGTCCATGCACGCGGGTAATTAACGGCAAGCCCGGCGTTGGAGTGGTCTCGTGAATAACTTCAAGATCGACGGCAAATGCCTCATGTGTTTCAATCAAGCGCCAGGTCACCGCGTCAATCGCTGCTATATCAGCTTGACCTTCTGCCACCAGTCGCGCGGAGTTCAGATGTGCACCGCTTATCTCCGGGCTTGTATATGTTGGATCAAATTCCAACAAAGCGGCATACCCTGATTGACTCATCATCGAATTTGCGACTGCGCGTAAACGCAGGCCACTGCCCGCCCCACGACGCTGAATGATGACAGATTTGTAGTAGCCAGCGGGACACCCATCGACACCATGATCAATCGTGCCAACAAGAGTCACCTTGTCGGCAAGCTCTTTTCGGAAAGGCATACCGCAGGCTTGGCTTAATACCATATCGGTACGCAGCCACGCATGAACGCCTTCTTGAGTTTGATCGAGCGCTGCGGGCGCATCCAACCCCTCAATTCCCATTTCATCATGGATCGCATCCCAAATATGATCGAGCGCATCCTTTGTCTCTGCGCGCAAATACATGGGAAGCGAGGCAAACATTAGCTTCGCATCCTTTCGCCTGTGGGGTCGAAAGGCGGCTCAATCGAAATTTTTGCATTCCTTCGGACGCCCAATATTTCAATTTGGAACATCCCCTCGTCACCATTGTCGGCAAATTCGCGTGGCACATAGCCCTGCGCCATCGATGATTTCACATAGTGACCATAACCGCCAGAAGTCACCCAGCCGACCACGCGCCAATCGCCGTCAGTTTGCGGCTCTGGACGTTCCAACTTGTTACCGTCTGCGTCATGTCTTGGAACCCCATGGCCTGCAGGTGGTTCCACCGTGCCATAGTCATTTGTTGTCTTTGCCCAAATCGGTTCGTCGCCCATCACATCGCACGTGCCCTCTTCGATCAAGAACGAGACGCGCCGTAATTTGCCGCCTTCCTCAAATTCTTTGGCAGCAGCTTCTCGGCCGATGAAGTCATTTTTGGACAGTTTGATGAAACGATCCATCGCCCCTTCGTAAACGCCGTAGATCGGGCGCAATTCCGCAAACCAAGTGGGGAAGTTCTTTTCCAATCGCATAGACAGCAACGCACGCATGCCGAAATCCGCGATGCCATATTCTGCACCCGCCTCTTTTATGCCAGCGTAGACGAGCCGTTCATAATCAGGGCTCATCCATATCTCGTAGCCCAGATCGCCCGTGTAGCTGATGCGGTTCACAAAACAGGGGGCACCCGCAACATGCATCTCGCGAAAATCCATGAAACGGAAAGCCTCGTTGGAGACGTCTTCGTCCACAAGTTTTGCAAGCACATCACGTGCTTTCGGCCCAGCAATAGAAAGGCCATTCAATGTATGATCGAAACGACGTACGTTGACTGACCCATCTTTGGGTAAGTGGCTTTCAAACCAACGCATGTGATATTTAGTAGCACCAAGAGAGCCAAAAATCAAAAAGCGGGTCTCAGAAGCTTTTGCTATTGTGAAATCACCTATTAGCTTGCCGCGCTCATTTAGCATCGGCGTCAATATCAACCGACCAAGGCGCGGCATTGTGTTTGTCATAAGGTGGTTGAGCCACGCCTCTGCCCCATCGCCGGTTACTTCGTATTTCGCGAAATTCGAAATCTCCGTTACGCCCACAGCCTCGCGGCAATTTCGTACCTCTTCAGCCACGTGTTCGAAATCATTAGAATGATGGAAGGACAACACGTCCTGCGCTTCCTCCTTCGAGGGAGCAAACCAAAGTGGGGTTTCAAGACCCCAGGTATCCCCCATCACCGCATTATTTTCATTCAACATTGTCTCATAAAGCGGCGTTGTTAAATGCGGGCGTGCTGCGGGTAGCTCTTCATTAGGGAACCGGATTGAGAATCTGCGAGAGTAGTTTTCCCGCACTTTGGCATTTGTGTATCGTAGTGTGGCCCACTCGCCGTAACGTGCAACATCCATGCCAAAAATGTCATAGCCCGGATCACCTTCAGTCATCCAGCTGGCCAAAGCCAGGCCGACGCCGCCCCCTTGGCTAAAGCCTGCCATCACCGCACATGCCGACCAAAAATTTGTAAGCCCAGGAACAGGTCCAACCAGCGGGTTGCCGTCTGGCGCAAAGGTAAATGGCCCATTGATGATTTGTTTAATGCCAACATTTTGGAAAGCTGGGAAATGTTTAAAACCAATTTCTAGACTTGGGGCAATTCGGTCAAGATCAGGGGCCAGCAATTCATGGCCAAAGTCCCAAGGCGTTTGGATCGGTGACCAGGGCTTACAAGCCTTTTCATAGGTGCCCAACAACATACCATTGCGTTCTTGGCGGATATAAATCTCGCCTTTGAAATCGATCGCGTGACCCACTTCGCGGCCAAACTTTTCATTGAAATCGATGACCTCTGGCATGTCTTCAGTCAAAAGATACATGTGTTCCATCGCCAGAAGCGGCAGTTCGAGCCCAACCATGCGCCCGACTTCACGCGCCCAAAGACCACCAGCATTCACGACATGCTCGCAACGCACCGTTCCCTTTTCGGTCACCACATTCCAAGTGCCATCAGCATCTTGGGTGATGTCGACAACTGGATTTCGCAACTCGATCGTCGCCCCGAGCTTTTGCGCGGCCTTCGCATAAGCATAGGTGGTGCCGGAAGGATCAAGATTACCCTCAACAGGGTCCCACAAAGCGCCAACAAAATGAGATTCGTCGATCAATGGACAAATTGCTTTGGCCTCTGATGGGGTGATGATCTCTGTCTCCATGCCTAATGCACGACCCTTCGCGTGGGTAAGGCGCAGGAAATCCATTCGTTCAGGGCTATCTGCAAGCATCGCACCGCCCGTTAAATGTAGCCCGCAAGATTGGCCTGAAAGCTCTTCCAGCTCTTTGTATAAGCTCACGGTATAAGCCTGCAATTTCGCAACATTCGGATCGCCATTCAACGTATGAAAGCCACCCGCCGCATGCCAGCTGGACCCCGATGTAAGCTCCGATCTCTCGATCAGCATCACATCCGTCATCCCTGCGCGGGCAAGGTGAAATAGAACAGAACAACCAACAACACCGCCGCCAATTACAACCGCCTGGGCTTGGGTTTTCATGCCGCGACTCCTTCACTTCTCATTTTCGATTTAAAATCAATCTGCGCCAAATAGGAAATTGTACATTGTCAAAAACGTCAACTGGGTTAGAACAAGTGTCGGTTTCAATAATTTCACAAGCTATTCTTGTGAAGGAAGCCAATTCACACTAGCCTTGAGACAAAGAAAAATAGAGCATTTCGACATGTTTGATCCCCGTGAATTTAGAACCGCATTGTCTGCATTTTCAACTGGCGTGACCATTGTTACCGCTTTCGACAAGGACAAAGAAGAATGCGTTGGCATGACTGCATCGAGTTTCAATTCGGTATCTATCGAACCACCGCTAATTTTATGGTCGGTGACAAAAACCGCAAATACCGCCCCCGTTTTCAAAGAAGCGGAGCATTTTTCGGTCCATGTGTTGGCCTTCGACCAGGTGGAGCTGTCTA
>CAZRFT010000196.1:0-2493 GCA_964599255.1 uncultured Neptunicoccus sp.
AGCTATGAAAACGTCATGCGATGGGCCAAGCAAATCGATGCTCGACCCGCCGTTAAACGCGGTCGTATGGTTAATAAAACCTCTGGCGAACTATCGCTTCAACTCCATGAGCGCCACAGCGCCTTTGATTTCGAAACGAATACGCAAGACAAAATTGGTGAGGCGGAAAACTAACCAATAAGGGGGGAGGCGCCTGCCTCTTCATCATAGTGAAGGCGAAGTCGTTGAAGTGCGATACGCAAAACGATTTTACCTGATCTAGCTGACCAACCCATCCGCTTTTCTGCGGCTTCAAGCCCTTCTAGGAAACAGCAACAGCGAAGCGCGATATCGCCAAGACCTGTGCCAAGCGCGCTTAGCGCGTTTGCGAGCCGCTGCTGTGCGGCGCCTGACCCACCTTCCCCAGGAGCAAGGTGCCCAGATGGCGCGCCGCCGTTAATGAATCTTTCCCAATTTAACGTGGTGCGTGGGCCCATTTGTGCAAGCTCAAAATCCTCACGCAACCGCTCACCAGCGGCCAAGAGTTCGCGCGATAGGAAAGGCTTTCCATCCTTCCCTTTTTTGCGACCGAGAATGGATAGTGGGCTTTCACGTAAATTTACCCGTAGCTTTTCTACATCATCAGAATCGTCAGAGGGCACCAATCGTTCGCCCCATTCACGATGTTGGTTGCTAAAAATCGCCTGGGTTTCTTCCATGCCACCAACTGCGCGGCGCAGGACTGCTCGTCCGGGACTGGTAATTTCGTAAACGCTGACCTTGTCTTTCCGCGTTAATTTGATCCAATCCTTGAAGGCAAGACGCATGGCTAGGTCTTTCGTCACAATGGCAGTTCGCATCGGCGAGCTTCCGCTTTTTTGTCGTAGAACTACGCCCTTATCCAAATCTTGATTGATAACAAGCATCGCATCCTTTTCTGAAAGGCGGCGTAATATCCGCAGTTCATCTTTGTCAGCCTTGTTATTCGTTTTCGCTTTGATTTGAGCTTTGGCGGCCATAGCAAACTTGTCCTTTCGATCATCCGAAAGGTGGAGTTCAAAGAGGTCAAATCCCGCATAAAATTGATCGATCAACGGATCATCCCGACGTTCTTCAATTTTCCGAACACGCCGCAAAACTGTTGAGGGGTGAATTCCAGCTTCGCGCGCCAATTCTCGTAAGCTCTTCCCGCCGATTACGTGAGCGAGATAGAGCGCTTCAGCGCACGTGTGAGCGGTCGCGGATAAATCAATTCCAAATGGCGTTTCAGCAGTCATATTCAATTTACTAAACTTCGTCCTGTGACTCTTTGAATTTCAACCTTTGGTTGTTTTTCTAAATTTTTCGTAAACAATACTGCTGCGAACATTCTGTTAGAGGGCTGAAAATAAATATAAAACAGCGTTCGCTGAAAGGGTATTTCGCGCAACGGTTGTATTTGTCCCGTATTCTCTTTGTTAGTTTAAATAGGAAAAAACGACCATGCTACCCAAAATAAAGCGGCCCCGTATTCTGATAAAAGCGGCAAAAATTGGACTAAAACACTACGAACGGGAAAAAGGCTTAAAGCAACTTTTGCGCTTAAATAAAGGGGCGAAGCCCGAAAGCGTTGTTGAGAAATTAGTTGCAGCCGAAGCCACAATAAATGAACAACGGGTTAATGGCGGCGCAAGCTATTCGCTCGACCGCCATATTAACCTTTTGACAGCACTTCTAAATGAAATGTGTTTGCTAGAGCGCAAAAAGGTTTAGCCAAATGCGTCTGGCTCGCTATCTTTGCGCTTTTGCATATAGTCTTTCAGCGCTTCATCGATAGCGGGATCAATGGCTGGCTGCTCATAGTCGTTCAATAGCTTTTCTACCCGAGCGGAAGCCAAGGCGACTGTATCTTTGGCGCCATCCTCTTCCCAAGTTTCGTAAGGCTTATAGTCAAGAACTTCTGTTCGCCAGAAACTACTTTTGAAGTTTGCTTGGGTGTGTGCGCATCCAAGGTAGTGCCCCCCTGGCCCAACCTCTTGGATTGCATCCATTGCCTGAGCGTTTTGAGACATATCAACACCTTCGGCAATCGAGTGAAGAACGCCTAGTTGATCCGCATCCATGACAAATTTCTCAAACGATGATACCAAGCCACCCTCAAGCCAGCCGGCGGCGTGTAGGCAGAAATTTACCCCACCCAATAGCGCGGCGTTTAATGTGTTCGCCGTCTCATATGCGGCCTGTGCATCGGGTAATTTCGAGCCGCAAAGCGAGCCACCAGAACGGAATGGCAAGTTCAGACGGCGCGCAAGTTGGCCTGCACCATAGAGAATTTTTGACGCTTCTGGCGTCCCAAAAGTTGGTGCGCCGGAGTTCATATCAATCGACGTCACAAACGTGCCCATGATCACCGGCGCACCCGGTCGGATCAGCTGCGAATAGGCCACGCCCGCCAACACCTCAGCCAAAACCTGCGTCAAAGTTCCTGCAACAGAGACTGGCGCCATCGCGCCCCCCACAATGAAAGGACTGATG
>CAZRFT010000197.1:0-4244 GCA_964599255.1 uncultured Neptunicoccus sp.
GCTAGAAGAGCCAACAGCCGCGCGGGTATGACGGCCCGCATCTCCCAACGCTTCAACCATGAAGTCAGAGGCTCCGTTGACGACTTTAGGATGATCTTCAAAATCGGGTGTGGAATTGACAAAACCGCCGAGCTTCACGACGCGTTTCAGGCGATCCAAATCGCCACCGCAAGCTGCTTTGACTTGAGCAAGAAGATTGATGGCGCAAACTTTGGCCGCCGCTTGACCCTGCTCGACCGTATAGTTGTCGCCTAGCTTGCCGCAAATACGCCCAGAAGCGTCCATGCTGACCTGACCCGAGACATAAAGCATATTACCGACAACCATATAGGGAACATAATTTGCCGCAGGCGCGGGGGCATCGGGCAATTCAACGCCCAGCTCATTAAGGCGCGTTTCAAATTTAGACATGAGTTTCTCCTTTATCCGTTAATGCGTGGATAACGTGGAATCTCTGCGAACCAAATGCGAAATTGATGTCTTAGAAGAAAAAAATCGAACTTGGGTAGACCAAAAGGACACATTCGGAAATTGGAAAGCCAAAGGCGCGTGACCAACTAAAAAGGATTTGCTAAATAGGGCTAATCAAATTTCATTTTGGAGTATTTTGAAGACATGAAGAGCATGTTTCAAAAATTTATTGGATTATGTGGGTTGGTTTTGGTCACAGCCTGTAGTGCGCCGGAAGGTGTTGAGTTTTATGACCCCGCCGAGCCCATGAATCGAAAGGTTCACGAATTTAACAAATTTGCCGATCGTATTTTGTTGAGCCCAGCGGGTGAGGCTTACGGTTTTGTTTTCACCGATGGCATGAGCCAAGTTTTAGACAATGTAACGGACAACATGGCAAAGCCCGCGACCGCGGCGAACCAGTTTTTGCAATTTAAAATTGCGGATGGTTTGACAAGCACACTGCGTTTCTTGGTGAACACAACTTTTGGGTTGGGCGGCCTGGCCGATCCAGCAGATGACATGGGTATTCCAGACACAAGTTCCGATTTCGGCGCAACCCTTTATGTTTATGGGGTAGGCGAAGGTGCTTATGTTGAATTGCCTTTCTTCGGCGGCTCAAATGTGCGCGATGCGGTTGGGCTTGTCGTTGATCTTGGCGCTGATCCGTTGCGCCTAGCGGCATCTGATGATGATCGCCTTGCGATTTCAGGATTGCAGATCATTCAATATGCTGGCGATCGGCACGAGTTCGATGCCTTCATTGACGAATTGTTGTATAATAGTGAGGATAGTTACCTCTCCCAACGGTTATTCTACTTACAAAATAGAAGAACACAGCTTGGGGGCGGAAAAGTCCAAGCGTCAGATATAGAGGACCCGTTTGCAGATGATTTTTAGTCGCCGTCTATTTGTTGGAAGCATTGGTGCCGCCGGCCTTGTTGGCACACCTAGTTTGGCTTTGACGCAGTCAGAGGCCGTGAAGCTAATTGATCGTCTGTCGTCTGACATTCTGACCGCGATTGAAAATAGCAGTACGGATGCAGAGCGGTTCAAAAAATTCGCGTCCATCTTTGGTCGCTATGCAGATGTGCCACGTATTGCCCAAAAGGCACTTGGACCTGCGTGGCGTGACGCATCTGCGGGTCAGCGTAAGGCATATGTCACTGCATTCCGTGGCTTTATGGCGCGGTTTTACGGGAAGCGTTTTCGTGAATTCATTGGATCATCGATTGAGGTAAAGGGCGCAGAAAAAGCCCCAGGCGGATATCTAGTTGATAGTGTGATCAAGCTTCAGGGTTCTGCCCCGTTTGATACACAATGGCATGTGATTTCATCGGGCGGCAAAGATTTGATGTTCAACATGTATATTGAAGGTGTGTCAGTACTGTCAGATATGCGCGTTCAGATTGGCACAATGCTTGATAAACGCGGTGGGAATATCGATAAATTAATCGATCACCTCAATACAGCAGGTTAATCGCGAACTCGGCGGATGCGAAGGCGTGCAAGCCCGCTAGCGTCTATTTCAATAGCGGGGCCAACTTTTCCGAACCGAATAATGCGGCGGTATTTATAGGCTGTATTGATTTGGTCGCGCGTTGTGCCGCGATTGATTGAGAACCCCTCGTTTATATCGTCAAAGCGATCTTCCACACGCTGATCGACGGGTGCGATTGAAACGTTCCGCGCAAGTGCGAAGGCACCGGCGGCTAGGGCAATGGGAACAACGGGTAGTGCCATTATTTACTCCTCCACCTCGCGCATGAGCTGTGCGAGTTCCAATATACCTAGGCCATTTTTGCTGTTTTCCAAGCCTGCTGCCGCGCCGGAACGCGCATCGGCGGATTTATTCTGACCCAGTTTCCAGGTGCCATCGATGGAGGTCACATCCATTTCGATAGGTACGATTTGGCGCATCATTTTTGAAAGCGCTTCCGCATCCATTTTTGAATGATGCCAAATCGATTTGCGTAAAAGCTGCTTCTCCATAGCTTCCGAAAGCCGTTCAAGCACAGGTAGTAAGGCGTCGTCGTGAAGGAGCCTGACCGTGCCGTGTAGATGGACAGCGACATAGTTCCAAGTTGGCACTTGGTTTTCAACACCATACCAATCGGGGCTGATATAGGCATCTGGCCCCCAAACGGCCATAACTGCCGTTGCCTCGCCATCCCGCAAATGCCGTGCGATTGGGTTTGATCGAACCAAATGCGCCTCTAACCGTTTTCCATCCTCTGATAGTTGAAAGGGGATGTGAGAGATCATCGGCGCGGGATCACCGTTAAGCGTCAGCGAGCCAAAGGCGCGCTTTTTGGCGTAATTTAAATTCCGCTCTTCGCTTTCTTTTCGAAATATGGGGTTTGGGTGCATTGGTACCTCCTGCCCTTAGAATGGCATGGGCGCTGTGAATGTCACCCGCTTTTGCGTCAGTGGATGATCAAAAGACAACATCTCTGCATGTAAGCAAAGGCGTGGGGCGCTATTCGCATCGCCGTAAAAGCGATCACCCAAAATGGGGTGACCAAGCCATTGCATATGCAAGCGGAGCTGATGGGAACGCCCCGTCTTTGGATAAAGCGCGACTTTTGTCTGGGACTTTGAGCGATCAAGCACTTCCCAAGTGGTCACAGCGGGTTTGCCATCTGGGTCGATTTTCTGAAGCGGGCGGTTAGGCCAATCGACCTGAATGGGTTGATCGATGACGCCACTATCGCCTTCGAGCGTGCCCGCCACCAAGGCAACATAGCGCTTGTCGGTCGAGCGGTTTTCGAATTGGCGGTTCAGGTCGCGCTGGGCACTTTTTTTCCGCGCGAAAATCATAATGCCAGATGTGTCCATGTCCAACCGATGCACAAGCAGCGTATCGCCAAATTCAGCCCATAGGCGTGACTGTAAGCAATCGGACAGATCATCGGATTTGCCCGGAACAGAAAGCAGACCTGCAGGTTTATTGACCAACAGAAAGCTGTCTTCGACGTGAATGATTTCTAGCGGGGTATCGGGTGGGTTATAGGTGAACGTTTCCACTAGTCGAAGAGTCCACGGAAAAGTTTCCCAAGTCCTTCCTTGATCTCGTCTTCGGCCTTTTTCAATCCTTCGGAGATGTTTTCTTCGAGCTTGCGAATTTCATCTTCGATGCTGACGGTGTCATTGGTTTCCAAGGGGGGTGGAAGAAAAATCTGAAGCGGGCGCAAGGGCAGGCCATCGTGAACGCGGGTCATGGTTTCGCGCCAAATATCGGCGGGCATGCCGCCACCTGTGACGCCCGTTAATTTGGTGTTGTCATCATAACCCATCCAAACGCCTGCAACATAGTCAGCCGTAAAGCCAATGAACCACGCGTCACGCGCGCCTTGAGTGGTGCCAGTTTTACCTGCAGCATCGCGTTGACCCAGATCGGCGCGTCGCCCAGTGCCAGTTTTAACCACTTGCATCATCATGTAGGTCAGTTGCCCTGCCGCCAGGTCGTTGATGACGCGGGTACCCGATGCATCGTTATCGCTTGCAAAAAGCGGTTCCTCTTCGCCTTGAATTGTCAATTCTACAAGCCCGTAGGGTCGACGCGAAACGCCGCTATTCAGGATGCCCGCATAGGCGCCTGTCATTTCCAAAAGCGTGGATTCCGCAGCACCTAATGCCAGCGCGGGCACAGAAGGAATTTCGCTGCCAATCCCGAAATCCATGGCAACCGCGCGAACGCGCTCGCGACCAGTATTTTCAGAGACTTTGACGGCCACGGTGTTGATCGACCGCGCCAGAGCCTCTGTTGCGGTTATGGGGCCAAGAAATTCGCG
>CAZRFT010000198.1:0-4564 GCA_964599255.1 uncultured Neptunicoccus sp.
GATGAATTTCGGCCTAAGCGAAGAGATCGAGGCGCTTCGCGACACGGTGCGCCGCTTCGCAGCTGACGAGATTGCGCCGCGCGCCGCGGAAATTGATGCAAGCAATGAATTCCCCATGGATCTTTGGGAAAAGATGGGCGCGCTCGGCCTTCATGGGATAACGGTGCCAGAAGCGGATGGCGGCGTGGATATGGGCTATCTTGCCCATTGCATCGCGATTGAAGAAATCAGTCGGGCGAGCGCGTCTGTGGGGTTGTCCTATGGGGCGCATTCGAACCTTTGTGTGAACCAAATCAATCGCTGGGGGACGACGGCGCAAAAGGCCAAGTATTTGCCCAAGCTGATCAGCGGTGAGCATGTTGGCGCCTTGGCGATGTCGGAACCAGGTGCTGGATCAGATGTCGTGTCCATGAAGTTGCGCGCAGAGCGGCGCAATGATGGGTATCTGCTGAATGGCAACAAAATGTGGATCACCAATGGGCCTGATGCGAATACGCTGATTGTTTATGCCAAATCCGATCCTGACGCGGGGCCCAAAGGGATTACGGCATTTTTGGTTGAACGTGGGATGGACGGGTTTTCCACAGCGCAAAAGCTCGACAAGCTTGGGATGCGCGGCTCTAACACTTGTGAGCTAGTTTTTGAAAATTGCCTGATCCCATTTGAAAATGTTCTGCATGAAGAAGGCAAAGGCGTCACGGTTCTAATGTCAGGTCTGGACTACGAACGTGTTACACTCGCGGCGGGTCCTTTGGGTATTATGGCGGCCGCGATGGATATTGTTGTGCCATATGTGCATGAGCGCGAGCAATTTGGAAAACCCATCGGCACGTTCCAACTGATGCAGGGCAAACTGGCCGATATGTATACCACGATGAATGCCTGTCGTGCCTATGTCTATGCGGTAGCGCAAGCCTGTGATCGGTGCGAGGTGACGCGCAAGGATAGTGCGGGCTGTATTCTCTATGCAGCCGAGAAGGCAACGCAAGTGAGCCTGGAGGCCATCCAAGCGCTGGGCGGCAATGGCTATATCAACGACACGGGCACGGGTCGATTGCTTCGCGATGCAAAACTTTATGAAATCGGTGCAGGCACCTCTGAAATTCGTCGTATGTTAATTGGACGTGAATTGTTTGAGGAGACGGCGTGATGCGGTGGGTTCTTTTGGGATTGCTGGTCGGGCTGCCTGCTGTGGCGTCAGATTTGGAATATGAAACCGCAACTTACGGCGGGGTATTCGATGCCTGCTACACCGCCGCAGAAACGCGCGAAGATCGCCAGGCTTGCGTGGGGCAAATGAGCGAGGCCTGTATGGAAGGTGAAGAGGGCGGATATTCCACGCTTGGTATGAGCTCTTGCACGCGAGCGGAAACGATCATGTGGGATGGGGCGTTGAACGCCGAATACAAATCCACAATGGCCGCAATGAAGGCCGCCGATAAGGATGAAGCTGAATACTTCCCAGGCTATGCAAAGCGCGTGGAAAGCCTACGCGATGTCCAACGTGCTTGGATCCCTTTTCGGGACGCGTCCTGTTCCTTTGCCTATGCGCTTTGGGGGTCGGGTTCGATGCGCAATACCGAATATGCAGGTTGTATGTTGGAAATGACATCCCAGCGCACGATCGAGTTGATCGACATTAAGGGGTTTTACCAATGAGCCGGCTTTCCTCTTCGATCAACAGAAGTGATGCGCGCTTTGTTGAAAACGAAGCACATAATCGGGGCTTGCTGGAACGCGTTGAAGCCTTGGCGGATCAGATTCAGCGCGGTGGGTCTGATGCCGCACGCGACAAACATCTAAAGCGCGGCAAATTACTGCCGCGGGATCGGGTTGCCGCCTTGTTGGATCCCGGCTCGCCTTTCTTGGAAATTGGTCTGTTTGCGGCGCATGATCTTTATGACACCGATCTACCTGCAGCTGGCGTGATTGCCGGGGTCGGTCAAGTTGAGGGTCGCGAAGTCATGGTGCTGTGCAATGATGCTACGGTAAAGGGCGGCACCTATTTCCCAATGACGGTGAAAAAGCACCTTCGCGCCCAAGAAATTGCCGAGGAAAATCACCTTCCCTGTTTGTATCTGGTTGATAGCGGTGGCGCGAACTTGCCGAACCAAGATGAAGTGTTTCCCGATCGCGATCATTTCGGACGCATCTTTTACAACCAAGCACGGATGAGCGCGAAGGGTATTCCCCAGATTGCAGTTGTGATGGGCTCTTGCACGGCGGGTGGTGCCTATGTGCCAGCAATGGCGGATCAGACGATTATTGTGCGCGAGCAAGGAACGATATTTCTGGCAGGCCCGCCATTGGTGAAAGAGGCAACAGGCGAAGACATCGACGCCGAAACCTTGGGCGGTGGCGAGACGCACGCCCGCATTTCTGGTGTGGCGGATTATTTGGCGGATGATGACCTTCATGCGCTACAAATCGCGCGCGAGATTATTTCGAACCACCCACAACCGCAGCAGGTTGTAACCAGCGGTCAGGCGCCAATTTATGCTGCGGAAGAAATGTTGGGCATTGTGCCAAAGGACGCCAAGATTCCGTTCGATATTCGCGAGGTGATTGCCCGCGTCGTGGATGCGTCTGAATTCGAAGAGTTTAAGGCAGAGTTTGGGTCTACCTTGGTATGTGGATTTGCCAAAATCGATGGCATGCCCGTTGGGATATTGGGAAATAACGGCGTTCTGTTTTCGGAAAGTGCGGCGAAGGGTGCGCATTTTATTGAGCTGTGTTGTAAACGTAAAACGCCGCTATTGTTTTTGCAAAACATCACAGGCTTTATGGTTGGCCAGGAGGCCGAAGCAGGTGGAATTGCCAAACATGGCGCGAAGCTTGTGAATGCGGTGTCTTGCGCGGCGGTGCCCAAGGTAACGGTGATTGTTGGGGGCTCTTATGGGGCGGGCAACTATGGTATGTGCGGACGTGCCTATTCCCCGCGGTTTCTTTGGATGTGGCCCAATGCGAAAATTGCGGTGATGGGCGGTGAACAGGCAGCGGGTGTATTAGCGCGTGTGCGCCGCGACTCGCTCGCCGCAAAAGGCAAATCATTGTCGCCAGTTGATGAAGCCGCGATTAAGGATCCCATCCTTCAACAATTTGAAAAGCAATCGGAGCCGCTTTATGCGTCAAGCCGCCTTTGGGATGATGGGATCATCGATCCGCGCAAAACGCGCGAGGTCGTCGCGCTTTCCCTGCGGGCTGCTTTGAACGCGCCAGTTGAGGAGACACGCTTTGGCGTGTTTCGGATGTGATGCAGCGGCTTTTGATTGCAAACCGAGGGGAAATTGCGTGCCGCATTATTTGCACAGCGCGAGCGATGGGCATTTATACCATCGCGGTCTATTCCGAAGCGGATGCGCAGGCCTTGCATGTTGAACTGGCCGATGAGGCACATTTGATCGGGCCAGCAGAAGCAACGAAATCTTATCTGGATATCAGAAAGATCGTTGATCTTGCAAAATCGACGAGCGCAGATGCCGTCCATCCGGGCTATGGCTTTCTGTCCGAAAATCCAGAGTTTGCAGAGGAATTGGAACAGCTTGATATTCGCCTCGTAGGGCCATCGGCGCAGGTGATCCGCGCGATGGGGTTAAAAGACCGTGCAAAGGAAATTCTGGGTGCGGCCGGCGTGCCAGTGGTGCCTGGGGATTTGGGCGCGGATCAGGGCGCCGATGCGTTAAAGGCAAGCGTCGATCAAATTGGTTATCCGGTGCTGATCAAAGCGCGAGCAGGCGGCGGCGGTAAAGGCATGCGTCTTGTCGAGGCCGCGAGTGATTTTGATGCCGCATTGAGCAGCGCGAAGAGTGAAGCGGCCGCAAGTTTCGGTGACGATCACGTCATCATTGAAAAATTCATTCAAAACCCACGACATATCGAGGTGCAGATATTTGGGGATGATCATGGAAATGTCGTTCACCTTTTTGAGCGTGATTGTTCCATGCAACGCCGCCATCAAAAAGTCATTGAAGAGGCCCCCGCGCCTGGGATGACGGATGACATGCGGGCGGCGATTACGGAGGCGGCCGTGAAAGCGGCCAAAGAAATCGGCTATAGCGGGGCGGGAACCGTTGAATTCATTGCCGATGGTTCCCGAGGTTTGCGTGCGGATGGGTTCTGGTTCATGGAAATGAACACGCGGTTGCAAGTCGAACACCCGGTCACTGAAGCGGTGACAGGTTTAGATTTGGTAGAGTGGCAATTGCGTGTTGCACGTGGAGAGACGCTGCCGTTGGCACAAGACGAGATTTCTTTGCAAGGACATGCAGTGGAGGCACGGATTTATGCTGAAGATCCCAGTAATAATTTTTTGCCAACACCGGGCGATGTTTCCGCTTTAATGTTTGGGGACGCTCGGATTGATACAGGGGTTCGGGAGGGCGATACGGTATCCCCCCACTATGACCCAATGATTTCAAAATTGATTGTGCAAGGTAAGGACCGACAGGAAGCGATCGAGCGGGCAACCAAAGCCATCCAGCAGAGTTTAATTGGCGGGACACAAACCAATCTCGATTTCATCCATGCGCTTTTGCAGGATGGGGATTTCCGCTCTGGAAATCTC
>CAZRFT010000199.1:0-14253 GCA_964599255.1 uncultured Neptunicoccus sp.
CCATTCTCACTCAGCCGATTGGCGAGTGGGCAACCAGCAGATCCAGCGCCGACAATGATGAAGTCGAACTCCATATTTCCCCTATTTTTCAAAAAATGAGACTTTAGGTCTTGTTTTTGTGAATCAGGACTATAAAATCAGAATCCAAAACCGCACAAGGAAAATCTCTGTGGAATCTGAAAAAAGAATCCCAACCAATTTGCGCACGCTTTTGATTCTAGAGGTAATTGGCCGCAGTGAACGCGCGCTTACGCCCACGGAAATTAACGAGGCGATTGGGTTGCCCAAGCAAACAATCCATCGTTTGGTCGCGACTTTGGTTGAAGAGGGTTTTTTGGTGCGCGATGCTGATCGAAATCGTTTTCGTCCCACACGGCGTTTGCGGTTGATGGGGGCCGGTTTGCTGCATGCCTCGCGCGCGAATATGATGCGTCACCAAATCTTGGAACAGGTTGCCAAGGAAATTGGGGAATCTGTAAATTTTGTGATTCCAGAAGAACAGGGGATGAATTACCTCGACCGTGTGGAGACGGATTGGCCGTTTCGCATTCAGCTACCTCGCGGATCGCATGTTCCATTTCATACAACCGCTAGCGGCAAATCCTTCATCGCGAGCTTGCCTAGCGCACAACGAAAAAAATTCATCACCTCGCTGACGCTCGACAAATGGACAGAAAAGTCGATCATCACCGAAGAGGAGTTGTTGAAAGAGTGCAAAAAAATCTCGTCCCAAGGCTTTGCCGCTGACCGAGAGGAATTCATCGACAATATGGTCGCTTTGGCCGTTCCGATACTAGACGCAGAAAATAGGTTTGTTGCGGCACTTGCAACGCATGGGCCGAAAGATCGGCTTGACGCGCAGGACCAAGATCATATCGTTACTATTTTGCAATCGAACGCGGAGCGACTTCGTCGTGCCCTTCTGGATTAATTGTAGCTATTCAAAGATGCCTTTGATTTCAGTGCCAGACTAAACAAATCGATTCACGTAATTCTCTAATATCTCTTGCTGACCGGATTTGGGTTCAGGGTTGATGCTTTCGCTTATGACACGCGATGCGATTGTTTCCAGATCACTTCCGAGCATTTCTTTCGCAGCTGGCGTATCCCAACCCGCGTAGCGCGCGCCCAATGCTTGTTCTAGGCCGCCATCGTCGATCATCGCCGCCGCTGCCTCCAGTCCGCGCGCACAAATATCCATCGCGCCGACATGGGCCGCGATTAGATCTTTTGCATCGAGTGATTGACGGCGAAGTTTGGCGTCAAAATTTGTCCCGCCTGTCGTGAATCCGCCAGCTTTGAGGATGTGGTAGTAGGTCAATGCTACTTCAGGCACATTATTCGGAAACTGATCCGTATCCCATCCAGATTGATAGTCGTTCCTATTCATATCAATGGACCCTAACATACCTTCTGCTGCTGCGACCGCGATCTCATGCTCAAAACTATGCCCTGCTAAAATAGCATGGCCCTGTTCAAGGTTTAGCTTCACTTCGTTTTCTAGCCCGTATTTTCGTAAAAAACCGACACAGGTCGCGGCATCAAAATCATATTGATGCTTGGAGGGTTCTTGAGGTTTTGGTTCAACCAAAATCGTGCCTTTGAATCCGATCTTGTGTTTGTACTCGACCACCATATTCAGAAAGCGGCCCATATGATCGAGCTCGCGTCCCAGATCGGTATTCAGCAGCGTTTCATAGCCCTCGCGACCACCCCACAAAACATAGTTTTCGCCGCCCAAACGATGGGTCGCATCCATACAGGATTTCACGGTTGCGGCGGCAAAGGCGAATACATCAGGATCGGGATTGGTCGAGGCACCCGACATCCATCTGCGATGCGAAAACATATTCGCTGTGCCCCATAAGAGTTTGGTTTTGCTCGATTTCATCTTTTCTGCGATGTAATCAACAACCTCATCTAAACGCGCGAGGTTGTCAGCAAAATTCCCCTGTTCGGGTCGAATATCGGCGTCGTGCCAGCAGAAATAGGGCACACCCAAAATTTCAAACATTTTAAAGGCCGCATCTGCTTTGAGGCGTGCATTTTCCATGCTGTCTTGGGGATGCCACGGGCGGATGAAGGTTTGACCGCCAAAGGGGTCACCACCTTCCCATGCGAAACTGTGCCAGTAAGCAACGGCAAATCGCAGATGCTCTTTCAGCGTTTTGCCCATGACAATTTTGTCGGCATCATAGTGACGAAAGGACAATGGGTTTGTGCTATCTGCACCCTCGAAATTAACGGGGTCAATTCCTTCGAAAAAATTGGTCATGGCATGTCCCTTAGATATTTATAGCTGTCGCGATATGCGTGATGGGCCGCTGCGAAAGCGCCCTTTAACTTGGTGTTAGGTTCAATTTTTTCCGATATCTCTGGTGAACGCAGGATATCATGTGGATCGGCTGATGTGGCGCCAATCATGGCAAGTCTTGCCGCCCCCATTGCGGCGCCAAATTCACCAGATTTCGGTATGGCAAGGGGAAGGTCCAACACCGTTGCAAGTAACTCCACCCAATAACGCGATTGCGCGCCGCCACCGATAGCAAATACGGTTTCAAACGATGCGTTAGTTTTTGCCAGTGCGTCTTTGCAGTCTGCAAGTGCAAAGCTTACACCTTCAAGCACCGCCTGGACCATCTCCGAACGATCCGTCCCAACAGATAGGTTAAGGAAGGCGCCCCGAATGGCGCTGTCATTATGCGGCGTCCGCTCACCCGAGATATAGGGCAGAAAACGTGTACTTGATGGGGATTTAAGATTATCGCCCAATAACATAGTCAGCGCAGCTGGTTCAGCCTCTAAAACATTTGAAAGCCAATTAAGGCTGTCCGTTGCGGCCAAAATAACACCCATTTGATACCATCGATCAGGCACGGCATGGCAAAAAGTGTGCACCGCAGTTTCGGGGGCAGGGGCATAGCTGTCCCGCGCAACCATCAAAACGCCAGATGTTCCCAAAGATACAAATCCTTGACCGTCATTCAAAGCGCCGATCCCGGCTGCAGCGGCGGCATTGTCACCAGCGCCCCCAACAACGACGGGTGGTGATGCAATACCCCAATCAGCGCAGAGCTCTTTTCGAAGAGTCCCACCAGTTTCGCAGCCTTCGACCAGACGTGGCATTTGATCGGTATGCATATCACCAGCAGAGAGAAGGTAGTCAGACCATGCGCGGCGCCCTGTATCCAACCAAGAGGTTCCTGCGCTATCAGACATGTCGGCGAATGTCTCACCCGTTAACCAAAAGTTAAGATAGGCGGCGGGGAGAAGCACCTTGTCGATTTGCGCGAAAAGTTCTGGTTCATTCTTTCGAACCCAAAGCAGTTTTGGTGCCGTAAACCCAGGGAAAACGATGTTTCCTGACAAGCCACGCACCTCGGCGATACTATCGAGCAATTGCGCCTCTTCATAAGCGCGTGTGTCATTCCACAAAATACAAGGACGCAAAACGGTACCATTTTTATCCAAAAGTGTGGCCCCATGCATGTGGCCTGAAACACCAATGCCTTTGATGGCAGCGACTTCCTTTGGATATTCATCCCGCAAAGCATCCATGACACCGCTTGCAGTATCGGTCCAATGTTTGGGATCCTGTTCTGACCACCCCGAATGGGGGTGGTCTGTGCTATAGCGCTGTTCCGCGGATGCGTGGAAATCGCCGCTTTCGTCGATTAAAAGCGCGCGCAATCCTGATGTCCCTAAATCAATGCCCAGATAGGTCATATTGCTCCCTTGCCGTATCGAAGCCCCCGCCGAAGACTATGCAAGTGGTGTGTTGGAATACAAGACTTTGTTTAAAACATCATCCGGAACATTATCGAAGGTAATATTTGCAAAGCGCCAAGGGCGGCGATGACAAAGACCCACGGATTGGGAAAAAAACGACGCCAGAGCAGAACAATCATGGCCGCGACCAGCAAAAGTTCGATGGGCGCCACGATGCCAGCATAGTGATTGTTATCCCAGTAACTAATGGGGCTTTCAAAGACCCAATCGCTAACTGGCCAAAAATGAGCCCGCCCATCGTCATGGTGAAGCGGAAAATCTAAAGCGATATGGGTCAACGCGCCTGCGGCAAAGATCTTGATCCACTCTTTGGCTAAAATAAACCCAAGCCCGAGCACCGCAGCCCAGACGAAAAATGAATTATCGATTGCAAAAATTGTCTGCCATTTATTCGAAAAATAAAGCTCATCAAAAATTCTTTGAAAGCTAATATTTTGAACAAAACGCGACCAGATCGTAAGAAAGTAAAGACTGAAATCGGGGGTAAGCCCGCCTAGCAAAGCGATACCAAGAAGCTTTGGCGTCTCTTTGCGTACATAGAGGCACGCCATGATCATATGGGCTGGTGTGTTCATGACCGAAGATGTAGAGGCGAGACATGGTAAAGTCCATCATGATCCAAGGCGCAGGCTCAAATGTCGGCAAGTCATTAATTGTCGCGGGCCTTGCGCGTGCATTGGTTAAGCGGGGGTTAAAGGTTGCGCCGTTTAAGCCGCAAAACATGTCAAACAACGCCGCTGTTACAATCGATGGGGGTGAGATCGGGCGAGCTCAAGCCTTGCAGGCGCGTGCTTGCGGGATTGATCCGATCGTGGACATGAACCCGGTGCTGCTCAAACCAGAAACAGAACAAGGCGCGCAAGTTGTTGTTCAGGGGAAACGCTGGGCCACTGTTAAGGCGCGAGATTATGCAGAATTAAAGCCGCAACTCCTTGAAAAAGTAATTGATAGTTTTCAACGGCTTACAAGTACTTACGATGTTGTTTTGGTCGAAGGTGCGGGAAGTCCAGCAGAAGTAAATCTTCGCGACGGCGACATCGCAAATATGGGATTTGCCGAAGCGGCAGATATCCCAGTTCTATTGGTTGGCGATATTGATCGCGGCGGTGTCATTGCCCAGCTCGTGGGAAGCCATTTTGTTCTAAGCGCTGATGATCGTGCGCGAATATGCGGCTTCATGGTCAATAAATTTCGCGGCGACCCGACTTTGTTTGAGGATGGCGCAAAGCGGATCGAGGCGGATACGGGTTGGCCCAACCTCGGTGTGATCCCTTGGTTTGAACATGCGCATCTTTTGCCTGCCGAAGATGCATCTGATTTAGGGTCATCGAAAAAAAATGGCGCTTACAAAATTGTTGTTCCCAAGCTCAGTCGAATTGCAAATTTTGACGATCTAGATCCTTTGAAGGCAGACCCAAATATTTCAGTTGAATTGATTGCACCGGGGCGACCACTTCCATTGGATGCTGATCTGGTGATACTACCGGGATCCAAGTCAACAATTGGCGATTTAGCGTTCTTTCGCGCTCAAGGTTGGGATGTCGATCTCGCAGCTCTTCGACGTGCCAATGTGCCTATACTCGGGATCTGCGGGGGCTATCAAATGCTCGGTCAAAAGATACATGATCCAGAGGGAATAGAAGGCCCAGCCGGAACAGTTGAGGGTTTGGGATATTTAAATGTCGAAACCACGATGTCGCAAGAGAAACGACTGGCAGAGGTTAAAGGTTCTTTAATTGGGACCCCAATGGCTGTCACTGGCTATGAAATCCATATAGGCCAAACCACTGGTCCCGACACGGATAACGCATGGCTAGAGGTTGAGGGGCAAAAACATGGGGCTCAAAGCCCCGATGGAAAGGTCCTGGGCTGTTACCTGCACGGCCTGTTTTCGGATGATGCGTTTAGAGGCCATATGCTGGATGCTTTTGATATCCAATCCAGCAAAGATTTTGCCTTTGAAGCGACGGTGGACAGCACTTTGGATAGCCTGGCGAGCCATCTTGAAAACCATATTGATACAGAGATGCTACTTAAAAAACTGAAATCACTCAGCTAGAGCAAGTTCCAACTCGGCGCGGATTAATTTCCGAATTTTGCGCGTAACTGCATATCCAAATGCGCCTTGAAGCTCGTCACGAACCAATTCTGAAACATGTGTTTCCAACCCATCTGGCAAAAGCTCTTCGAGGCGCGCCGCAACGCGATCTTTGACAACCTCTTCAATGACGCCTTCAATTTTTTCTGGAACCGTTTCTTCGATCAGACGTTCAATTTGCTCTGGACCATAGGCTTCCATGACTTGTTCAACATGGTTGCGTCCATAATTGGCAAAAATATTTGCAATCCGGAATGGCGCGATTTCTTCGATAAGCTGTTGAATGCGATTGGGCGCAATTTTTTCAAGCTGCTCGGCGACCGCATCCTCTGCAAATTGCTTCACATTGGCTTGCGTGACGACGGGTTCTTCCACCTTATTCGCAGGCGAGAGCTGCAACATCGTGTCGACGTCTTTAAATGCGTTATCCGCATCTTCGGTCCCCAACGCCTCTGTCTCTTCTTCTGATAGAAGAAGTACCTTACCGTTTCGCATGGAGCGGCTATACACCGCATGCACGTTATTTGATGCGAGTTTTAGCTCTTGCTCTTCAACCTCAGGTTTATCTGGGTCAGAAATAACGCGCGCTAACAGTCGCGCGGTTGCGGGTAATCTACGACGGTTTTCACTATTGGTCATGGCAGCAGTCCTTGAAGTGACCTTAATCTAAGCTAAAAATTACGATTCCGACAAGTATTTCCTGCCAATATGTTTCTAATTTTTATTGTAGCGGGATTCTATTTTTTCGAGCAATTTAAGGCGCTTTTCGCCCATTTTATTGCTTGGATCGATGGGATTTTCAACTTTTGCGGGTGTGATCGCTTCAACGTCCAAAGCCAACAATTCTGGCGTCAATCGACCCATAGCGGCCAAAACGGAATATGCCGCCACTTGTTCGTTGCGCTGAGTCGTTACCAGATTCGTTCGCGCTTCCAGCAAATCTTGCTCTGCGTCGAGCACATCAAGCGTAGTTCGAGCGCCAAGTTTCGCCTCTTCCTGGGTGCCTTCATAGGCCACTTGTGTGGCGCGGATTTGTTCCTGCCTTGCGCGTTGTTCGGCCAAGGCGGCCTGCCATGTAAAGTAAGCACTTCGCAGTTCTGACCGAACAGAATTTTCTGTTTGGGTAAGTTGTAGGCGTGCAATATCGAGGTCATTTGCCGCTATGCGCTGGCTGCTTTTCAAACGTCCCCCCTGATAGAGGGGAATGGTGGCGGTAATCGATGCGCTTGTTCCATCACTTTGCGCCCCATTGCCTGTATAAGCGCCTGTCACGGTGTCCGAATTGGATGTTGATATAGATGCGCTTACGGTTGGCATTGTGTTTCGACGCGCAACAAGCAAAGACATTTTTGCCGATTGATAGCCAAAACGCGCGGCGGCAACTTCTGGATTTTCAACCATTGCTATTTGTTCGGCATCATCGACAGTGCTAGGCAGTGCAGGGGGACGCCCCATCGCGCCCAAACGATGCGGTGCCGTTCCGATTATACTTTCATAGATTGCAGATTGCGTAAGAACATTGGCGCGCGCCGCTTCACGCGCGCTAATCGCGCCTGCTAGGCTTGCCTCTGCTAGGCTGACATCTGTCCGCGTGACCTCGCCAACTTCGAACCGATCTTTGGCGGCTTGAACCTGCCGGCGAAGAACTCGCACGTTATTGTCGCGCAGATTAAGGGTGGATTGTGCTGCGCGAACATCAATGAAGGCGCTGATGGCTGAAAGCAAAATTTGCTGTTCTGCATTGGCCAAATTCATGCGCCCAGCAAGTGCATTTAGTTTCGCTGCATCAATTTTACCGCGTGTTTGCCCCCCATCAAAAAGAAGTTGGCTGATGCTAACGGCGGCCGTCGTGGTGCCTGATTGTCCAGCTGTGGGTGTGCCATTCGTTTCTGAAGCGGTGTAGCTGAGCGTTCCGTTGACCGATGGCAGGAAAGCAGACCGTTCCTGCAAGATAACCTCATCCAAGTTCAAAATACCTGTGCGCGCTTCGGCGAGAGACGGGCTGTTCAAATAGGCCTCGATCAAAGCTTGTTTCAGCGTCGTCGTATCTGCCAGCGAAGCCGCGCTTGAAAGCAAGAGTGACAATGTGCCGATTAACAATTTCTTCATTTTTAAAACTCCTGGGCCCGAGGGAGGCTCGAGCGGTATTATCGATGAGATGTTAAGGTCTTGATAAGAAATAAATCGATTTCTGAGCAGAGACTCACATCCATGCGCGTCGCATTTAGAGTGCAATATGCATCATGAATTTGATTTAGCAAGCAGTGATTACTTATTGCGCGGGGCGAGTGGCAATACGGGATCATCTGGTCGCAGATCATCGACGGCAGTTGGATGCAGATATTCACAACATTTCATGCCCATCGCACGTCTAGCCCGAAGCCAAAAGAGTTTGGCTGTCCCCCGAAACGATCCCACAGATGGTGCATTTTGATCGATTGGGTAGCGCTCGCGCCAATCTTTGGGAAAGGGAAGTCCACAGGCTTCGCCTTTGCCCAGCATCCATCTTAAAGGAATATTAGAAAGCAAGCGTGCGGGTGGATAGGTTTTTACATGGCCCCCAATATCGGAATGAACGCCCCGAAACCAAACCTGTTCGATTATACCTTCAAACCCTTCATCGGTTTCCCATAATATGGGCCGATAAGCAATTCGGGTTTCGTGCATCGCAAGCGCTTGATAGGCGCGCTTGACGGGCTTTGATACGGTTTCCTTGTGAAACTCGGTCGCCATCGGGGCAAGCCGGCTGAGAAGGGGGTAGGGAAGCCCCAAGGCTTTAACGGTATCCCAAACGCCGACCATATCAATCGAGACATCGGTTTGCGTGTTTTCGCGTTGAAATTCTTGAAGGACCTGCGGTTCTGCTTTGCTTTCATAAAGACGAAACGCCTGTTTGAGCACGCGCTCGGTTGCTTGGGCATTTGAAACCAGCCCCACCTCGGCAATCATTCCCGCAATTGAACGCGCGGCAAACGCGCCCCTTGAAAATCCAAAAAGGAAAATCCGATCCCCTTTGCGATATCCCGAGGCCAACCAATTATACGCCGCACAAATCGATTGGTTAATGCCAATGCCCGCAGCAATAGTTATCCAGCTTGATAATCCCCGACCTTGAACCCCAGGGTCATAGTGCAACCGCAATTTGGAAGGTTCTGCAGCTTCTTGAAGGAGTTTGTACAATATGCCCGCATTTGTTTCTAACCCTGCATCAAGCAGGGATTGGGTGCCGTCGATGATGATGACGTGATCTATGGGCTTGCGTTTTGGCATTCGCGGCAACCTGTCAGCAGAGCCATTTTCAATCAAGTCCTTAGCCATCAAATTTGAATGATGAAATGTCGCGATTATGCTTGTTCGAATCTAAACGATGCCCCAACCATTGGGCAAAATGGGAGGATCGAAAATGGATCAGGTTAAATTCACCCAAATGAAAGACGGTGATAAAGAGGATTACGATTTTCTAACAAAGCATGAAATTGAACATACACGTGGCACTGCAGACCGTCTGTTAAAGGCGTTGGTCGAGCTGGATGAGGGTTTATCGGGTTATCAAATTTCGCGCTTGGGCCATTCGGTGCAATCAGCAACACGGGCCTGGCGCGATGGTGCGGATATCGATTGGGTCGTCTCTGCTCTTCTTCATGATATCGGCGATATCTTTGCACCTTATAATCATGATGAATATGCAGCTACGATTTTGCGCCCCTTTGTGCGGGAACAATGCCGCTGGGTCGTAGAGCAGCATGGCGAATTTCAGATGGTTTACTATGGCGAACATGTTGGGAGCGATCCGAACAAACGAGATAAACACAAGGGTCACGAATTTTTTGACGATTGTGCCGAATTTTGCGAGCGCTGGGATCAATCAAGTTTTGATCCAAATTATGACGCGCTTGATATCGAGTTTTTTAGACCGATGGTGGAAGAGGTTTTTGCGCGTGAACCTTATGATCCGTTGGTTCTTAACGCAGCGCCCAAACCCCTTGTTGATCCAGTGACGGCGAAAGCGCGGGCATGAAAGATATCTATACATTTGGCCGCAAAGCGGCGCGGCGCAACTTTACCATTAAAGATCTTCAAGATCTGAAGACTGCGGGAACGCGCCTGACGATGTGCAATCCAAATGGAGCCGAAGAAATCCGGGCCTGTGTGGACGCGGGCATTGATACGCTTACCGTTTGGGATACGCAGATGGAGCTGGTCCGGGAACTGGCACCCAACCATTTTGCGGGTACAGCCATGAATTGGGGCCAGTTTTCGACGGCCAATGAAATCATGCGCCACGCGGTGGAATGCATGGAAGCGGGCGCGGATATGTATTTCACAAACCGTAGCTTCGATATTGTTGAAATGCTCGCCAAAGAAGGGATCCCCGTGCAAGTCCATATGGGTCTGATCCCGTCACTTTCTCATTGGGCAGGGGGCTTGCGTGCCTTTGGACGTTCTGCGGATGAGGCCATACAAATTTACCAAATGTTCAAACGCTTTGAAGACGTCGGTGCATTCGGCTGCGAAATTGAATGCGTGGCGGAGGAGACTTTGAATTTGTTGAATCCTCTTACGTCGATGGTGACTTTTTCGTTGGGCTCAGGGAATGCAGGCGATGTAATTTTCTTGTTTATGTCAGACATTTGCGGAGAATCTTTAGATCCTCCAAAACATGCCCACGCGTTTCGAAATCTCAAACCGCTGCATGATCAAATCTACGCTGAACGAGTCGCAGCTTTGAAAGATTTTCATGCTGAGGTACAGGCCAAAAACTTCCCCTATGCACCGCAATCGATAAAGATGCATAAAGGCGAAGAGGAAAAACTGAAAGAAGCGCTAGACAAAGTATAGAATTATTTGGCGAGGCTGATGAGTTTGATATCGCCGTAACCATTGAAACGTGTGGCTATAGCTGTGCTATAAGCGCCCATTGCTTCAAAAATAACAAAATCACCCTCTTTGATGTTGTTTGGCAATTCGATTGCGTCAGGTAACACATCAAGACTGTCGCAAGTTGGTCCAAAAACTGTATAAGAACTTTTGGTTTGGGAAAATTCAGTTTCAGAATTTCGGTGGTGGGAGATGCGCGTTGAGGTCCCGATATCGCGCATTTCAGATAACCCACCATAAATACCGTCATTAAGAAAAACTTGATTTTCACATGTGGTTTTTACGCGGGTAGCTAAGCTGAAAGCCTCAGCGACCATTGCTCTGCCAGGCTCGCAAAGAAGCCCGGGTTGGGCTTGCGGAAATGCGGTTTCAACGGCGCTTGAGATTTGTTTAAAAAATTGACGAAGGTCGATCTGTTCGTCGGTGCGACGGCTTGGAAACCCCCCACCAACATTAAGTCGTTTCAGTGACACGTCGGCCTTCTGCGAGATGCGAGAGCAAGCCGCGATATAGCGCTCCCACGCCGTTGCATCTAGGCATTGGGTGCCGGGGTGGAAACACATGGAAGGTATGTGTCCAGCCGCCTCAACGCGTTTTAGAAGGGCAATACAGGCGTCTTCATCCGCTCCAAATTTTGATCCAAAATCAATTTTCCCACCCTTAGTGGAAAGTTTGAGGCGGACAGAAATTTCGGCCGGCTCGGCTAATAGCGACAGGAGTTTGTCGAGCTCGGCCATCCGGTCAATCGAATAAGACGCCACACCAAATTGGATGGCGGACTTAATCTCTTCTGTGGACCGGATTGGGTTGTTGTAGTGGAGAGTTGCAAAGGGCACGATGCGGCGCACCAATTCCATTTCGGCGGGCGAAGCGACATCGAATGCGTGCATACCTTGAGATGCGAGTATCCGAATGACTTCGGCGCTTGGCTGTGCCTTTACCGCGAAAGTGACAAGGCCAGGAAAATGTGTTTCGAAAAATTCGTGCTGCTGTTCCAAGCGATCGGGATGGAAGAAAAGAACGGGATCTTCAGGATTGGCAAGCGCAAGGTAGGACACTTCAGATTTAAAGAAACGTTCATATCTTGTCATCGCACACCTCGCTTTCGTCCCCATTGTCGGTCTAAGAATTGTCGAATTAAATTGTTTTTATGTAATTATTTATGATATTATCGTTATTATGACGAAAAATAGAAATAAGTGACGAAATGGATGCACTTGATCAAAAAATGATGGCGGAACTGTCATCGAATGCGCGCCTGCCAATTTCTGCTCTTGCCGCTAAGCTGGGGATTGCCAGAACGACGGCGCAAGCCCGCCTCGATAACCTTGAAAAGCGGGGCTATATCGCTGGCTATACCATTCGAAAAGGTGCGGAATTTTCCCAAAATCAAATTCAGGCAACAGTGCTGATCCAAATTGACCCGTCCAAACAAAATGCAGTTGTTGGGCGGCTTTCTGCGTTGAGCGAGGTTGAGGCGGCGTTCACCGCCTCTGGTCGCTTTGACATGATCCTGCGCGTCAAAGCCTTAAACACGTCGCATCTGGATTCTGTTTTGGACAAGATTGCCGATGTCCCAGGGATCAAAAGTACCGAAAGCCTAATTCGATTGTCGTCGAAATTCGATCGAGGCGCTGCAAGTTGATTGTTTGATGCGCCATCGGAATTTTTATCACATCTTTCTTTGACATATGCACCGAACAACAGTTTCATTGTGGAATCCATTAGTCATTTAGGGATTCTGTTATGAGAAATCTTTTCGGAGCCTCTGCACTCCTCCTTGCAGGGACAGGCCTCGCGCAGGCCGATTTCACACTTCATATTCTACATATTAATGACCTCCACAGCCGCATTGAATCGGTGTCCAAATATGATGGCACCTGCGGGGCTGAGGACGAAGCCGAAGGCAAATGTTTCGGTGGCGTTGCACGTTTGAAAACAGCGATTGATGCGAAGCGCGCGGAACTTGCTGGGCAAAACTTCATGTTGCTGGATGCAGGTGACCAGTTTCAGGGCTCTTTGATGTACACCACCTACAAAGGGAAAGCCGAAGCCGAATTTGCCGCCCAAATGGGATTTGATGCAATGGCGGTTGGAAACCATGAATTTGATGATGGGCCAGAAGCGTTAGCGGCATTTATTGATGCTGTGAATTTCCCGGTTGTTTCTGGGAACCTTGATCTATCAGGCTCGAATGTCTTGAAAGATAAAGTGCAAGATTATGTCATCCTAGAAGTGGGTGGACAGAAAATCGGCATCGTATCCGCACTTGCAACTGATACTGTTGATACCTCGAGCCCGGGTCCCAATGTTCTTTTCCAAAATGAAATCGAGGCGCTTCAACAGGATGTTGCCGCGCTTCAAGCTGAAGGTGTCGATAAAATCATCGCGTTGAACCATGTTGGGTTGCCAGCTGATATTGCGATTGCGGGTGCGGTTGAAGGCTTGGACGCAATCGTTGGCGGCCATTCGCATACTTTGCTGTCCAACACGGCGGAACGTGCGGCGGGTCCTTACCCAACGATGGCTGCGGGTGTGCCGATTGTTCAGTCCTATGCCTATTCGAAATATCTGGGTCATTTGACGCTGACATTTGATGATGCTGGCAATGTGACGTCTTCCACGGGCGACTCGTTCCTAATTGATGCAAGCACCGAACCTGATGCGGGCATTGCGGCGCGCGTTGCGGAGTTGGCGGGTCCAATTGACGATTTGAAAGCAACTGTGGTTGCAAGCTCTGACAAACTGATCGTGGGCGAGCGAGATGTTTGTCGTGTTTCTGAATGCGCGATGGGCAACTTGATTACTGATGCGATGTTGGATCGTGTGAAGGATCAAGGCATTGAAATCGCAATTCAAAACTCTGGCGGTATTCGTGCGTCAATCGACGAAGGCGATGTGACGATGGGTGAGGTATTTACCGTGCTTCCATTCCAAAACACTCTGTCGACTTTCTACGTGTCAGGTCAAACTTTGATTGATGCATTGGAAAATGGTGTGAGCCAAGTTGAAGAGGTGAAAGGCCGCTTCCCGCAAGTCTCTGGCATAAGCTTCACTTGGGATGCATCCGTCGCCGCGGGCGAGGGACGCATCAAGGACGTGATGGTCGGCGGTGCGCCGATTGATCCGGCAAAAACCTACGGTGTTGTGTCAAACAACTACGTTCGTGGCGGTGGTGACGGCTACAAGATGTTCCGCGAAGCGCAGAACGCCTATGACTATGGTCCTGATTTGGCTGATGTTGTTGCCGAATATATGGCCGCAGGTGGTGCTGCAACGGAGCCCGAGGGGCGTATCACACGCGAAAACTAAGGCGCGCAAATGCACATAAAAATATCGCGCCCCGCATGTCGGGGCGCTTTTCATTTGGGGCTTGCTTCGCTATGACAACGCAACTTCAAGATATGAGTGACGGACATGGCGCTGGATAAGAACTTTGATGCCGCAAAGGCAGAGCCTGAGATTTGGAATAAATGGGATGCGATCAA
>CAZRFT010000200.1:0-8161 GCA_964599255.1 uncultured Neptunicoccus sp.
ATTGTCATTTGATAGCTTAAAATGAAGGTTTCCAAAGCGATGGAGGTCATAATGCCGTTAAACATAGCCAGCGCCATAATCGCAAGCGTGGGCCAAGGGATACCCGTGAATTGAAAAAAGGCAATGGTTCCAAGATCGCCAATGGCGCAGCCCAGTAGACACCAAGACGTGTTGTAGGCCGCGCGTCCCCATGTATGGCGACAGGACCAACTAATTCCTAATGGTTGTGCAAGTGTACTCATATTTCGACTCGGCTTTTTCTTGTTCTTCCTATATTTAATGCTTCCAGTTACTGGAAGGTCAAGGAGCGATTCAATGCAAATCTCAGATGTCGCCAAAGCTGCAAATCTGCCCGTCAAAACCGTACGCTACTATGCTGATATAGATCTCGTCAGCCCAGCGGGGCGCTCTGCATCCGGCTACCGCACGTATGACGAAGCGGGTTTGGGGAAATTGATCTTTGTACGTCGGGCACGTGAATTTGGTTTTTCTATAGAAGAATGCCGCGAATTGCTTGGGCTTTACGAAGATGAAAATCGATCAAGTGCAGATGTCAAAAAGCTTGCGGAAAAACGCCTTGAAATGATCAAAGATAAACAGCGCGAGCTTCAAGCGCTACATGATGAACTATCGCGGGTTGTTCATGAATGCGCGGGTGACAATCGACCCGATTGCCCCATCCTTACACATCTCTCTTAGTCTTCAGCACTTTGGGGCAGAAGCAAATTCGCAAGCACCCCAACGATGCCAGCAAGGCCAATGCCGCCCAAGACAACGCCACCACCGAAATCGACGGTTAGGCCGCCAACCCCAATCACAAGAATAATAGAGGCAATCGCCATATTTCGTGGGTCCGTAAGATTTTCGACCTTCGCCAGAGTTGATGCGCCAATGGAGATGATCATTCCGAACATCAAAACCATCACGCCACCCATGACAGGCATGGGAATGGTGCCCAATAGGCCGCCCAATTTGCCGATGAAGGCCATCAAAATGGCAAAGATTGCGGCCCAGGTCATTATTGCTGGATTGAATTGTTTGGTCAGTGTCACAGCACCCGTCACTTCGGAATAAGTTGTGTTGGGCGGGCCACCAAAAAGACCCGCGGCAAAGGTCGCAAGACCGTCACCCAACATGGTGTTTTTAACGCCGGGCTCTTTAAGATAATCTTTCTTAGCCACATTAGAAATCGCCATAATATCCCCGAAATGCTCAATTGAAGGCGCAATCGCAACGGGGAGCATGAATAAAATTGCTGCAAGTTCGAAGCTGGGTGCCACAAAATTCGGAAAGGCGAACCATGAGGCCTCACTAACTGAAGCGAAGCTGACAAACTCCACACCCAGGATGGGACCTATAATCAGAGCTGCGATGTAGCCCACGGCGATGCCCGCAAAGATCGATAAAATCCGCATGAAACCTGTTCCCAGAAGGGCAGCGCCTAACACCGCCAACAGCGTAATGGTTGCAAGTAATAAAGAAGCCCCTTTTGGGAAGATTTGATTATCGCCAGCAACACCCGTCGCCATATTCACAGCAACACCGGCAAGCGCGAGACCAATCACCATGATCACCGGCCCAGTCACAATTGGCGGGAAGGCGCGGTGCAGCCAATCCGAGCCAAATGCCCGAATGGCAAAGCTTATCGCGACATAAACCAAACCAGCGGCAGCTAGTCCGCCCGTGGTCGCGGCCAATCCCCAAGTTTGAACCGAGAAAATAATCGGCGCGATAAATGCAAAGGACGAAGCAAGAAAGACAGGCACCTTGCCCTTGGTCACGATTTGAAAGATCAATGTTCCGATACCAGCCGTGAAAAGCGCTACGGAAGGATCGAGACCCGTCAGAATGGGCACGAGTACCAATGCGCCAAAAGCAACGAATAGCATTTGGGCTCCTTGCAGCGCCACAAAGGGGGTAAAATTGTATTCTGTTTTATCTGACATCCATTTCCCTCCTGAATTTATTTTGTTCCAAACATACGATCGCCCGCATCGCCCAAGCCTGGCACAATATAGCCAACCTCATTCAATTTCTCATCCAGCGATGCTGTGACAATCGGAACATCTGGGTGCGCCTCCTTCATGCGTGCTACACCTTCCGGTGCGGCGAGAAGGCACATAAAGCGAATTTCCTTTGCCCCTGCCTCTTTAAGCATATCGATTGCGGCGGCTGATGAATTGCCCGTTGCCAACATGGGATCAACGGCGATAACCAGCCGCTCTTCAATTTGGCTTGGCACTTTGAAATAGTATTTTACAGGCTGGAGCGTTTCTTCATCGCGGTAAAGCCCGACAAAACCCACCCGCGCAGATGGGATAAGGTCGAGCACACCGTCCAGCAAGCCGTTCCCTGCCCGAAGAATGGAGATAAGCGCCAGTTTCTTTCCCGCAAGAACGGGCGCATCCATCTTTTGCATGGGTGTTTCGATTTGCTTGCTCGTTAGCGGCAGGCCACGTGTGACCTCGTAGGCCAAAAGTTGGCTTGTTTCCCGCAAAATCTGTCGAAAGTGATTGGTGGGCGTATTTTTGTCGCGTAATTGGGTGAGTTTGTGTTGCACCATGGGATGGTCAACAATCGTTAAGTGGTTGTCCATTCACGCCTTCCTTTTAACTTGCCAGCGATGTTTGAACAGGTCACACCAATTATCAATGGGAAAGCGAAGCTAAAGAGTGAAAATTATGCGTTATGCACTAATTATCGGTGTGTTTTTTGTTGTTGGCATCTTGGGTGCCGCGGTCATTTTTTAAAAGACCGCAATCGGGTCTCCAAAAATACCAATATCTGGATTGACCCCTAAGCCAGGACCAGTTGGCCGACGCACATGGCCCGCTTCCACTTGGACGGGGTTCTTCGGATCATAATTTCCTTCGATATAGGGCGCTGCAAGCCATACACCTTCGCTAAGTTTTGGGTCGACGGTTGAGCCGATCTGGGCGCAAGCAGCGCCAATAATGTTCCCACCCCAACTATCATCGCAGGTATGAGGAAGATGCCGTGCGGCGCAGATGTCGCGAAATGCGTGCATTTTGGAAAGGCCGCCAATGCGAGACACTTTCATACCAAACCCATCAACCAGCCCTGTTCCCGCGACGGTTATCACTGTGTTCAGATCAACACTGCTTTCATCAATATACAATGGGTGGTTAAGCTGAGGGCGAATGCGGACCATCTCTTCAATGGTGTCGCAAGGTTGTTCCAACACAAATGGAATATTTCGGCAGGTTTGGCTAAGTAATATTGCGTCGCGCGAATTCAAACCGCGATTGGCGTCAACCGCTATACGTGCCTCAGACTTCCCAATCGCCTCCCATACCTTGTGGATGGTTTCGATAGACTGGGCAACATCACCGCGACCGACTTTCACTTGTATGCGCGGGTACCCTTCGTTAACTTTTTCTTTGGCGATTTTGGCAATCTCATTTGGCATTCCAACACCAGTTGCGAAATAGGAAGGCATCTGATCTGTAAGTGCACCCCCCAATAAATCAGCAACAGATACACCCAAAGATTTACCCAACAGATCATGCGCTGCGATATCAATCGCGGACTTCGCATAGTTGTGGCCATTTAAAACATTGTCCATCGCAGCATAGAGCGGCTGCGGTAGCACGTCTTCTCCAATTAGATGAGGTGCCATTAGTTTGAGCGCGGAAATCGTGCCCTCTGTATGGGCAGGTGCATAGGTCGCTCCCAGTGGGCAAGTTTCCCCCCAACCTACAAGCCCATTGTTGCCTTTCAGAGCGACCAATACAGTCGTCACACTCCAAATATCCGCCTTTGCCATTGTATATGGGCCATTCTTAACCGGCAGCTCGTGGGCGAAGATTTGTATTTCACGTATTTTTACCATCAGCGTAACTAATTCAGAAGATATGCGATGAAACAAGAGAAATTCAAAAGGCCCGCTTTTCCCTTGAAATTCAAGCGCAACACCCGCATATCCCCCACACATAAGCAAACAAAGGAGATCTTATGGCCAAAGAAGAACCACTTGAATTCGATGGTGTCGTAACCGAACTCCTGCCAAATGCGACATTTCGAGTTGAGCTGGATAACGGCCACGAGATTATTGCGACGATGGCAGGTAAAATGCGTAAAAACCGTATCCGCGTGCTCGCAGGCGATAAGGTGCAAGTGCAAATGACGCCTTATGACCTGTCCAAAGGTCGGATCAATTTCCGCTACAAATAACGCTCGGCTTATCCTGGGCTCTGCCAGTCCGCGAAGACGCGATCTGCTGGCGAGTATTGGGGTTGTTCCGGACGCAATTACACCAGCAGATATCGATGAGACTCCGCTTCAGGGTGAGCGTCCTTTGCCCTATGCGCGGCGATTGGCGGCAGAAAAATCTGTGGCGATTGTGTCATCGGAAAATGAATTGGTGCTTACTGCCGATACCATTGTCGCTGCTGGGCATCGAATTTTGGGAAAACCAAAGGGCGAAGAAGAAGCCGCGCGGTTTTTGAAGTTACTTTCGGGACGCCGCCACAAGGTCATCACGGCTGTTTCCGTTCGCCGCGGTGCAGAGCGTTGGTCCCGCGAGGTAACAACAGCAGTAAAATTAAAAAACCTTTCTGATGAAGAACTATCGGATTACTTGAAATCTCAAGAATGGGATGGGAAAGCTGGCGGTTACGCCATTCAAGGCATCGCAAGCGCCTTTGTTCCGTGGATCCAAGGGAGTTACTCTAACGTCGTCGGTTTGCCGCTGACTGAAACAGCAGGTCTTTTGCAAGGTGCAGGATATCCTATCTCATACGCCGGAGGCCATTCATGAAAAAGGGACGCATTGCCGTTTTTGACCAGATTGATGGACGCGCGGCAGCGGCTTTGCTTGTGAATGGAAAACTCGATGATTTAATCATTGATCCCAAATCTGATCGTCCCGTCGTTGGCGCGATATATCGCGCCAAACTTGGGCGTCCAATGAAAGGGCAAGGCGGGTCCATTGTGGATTTAGGAAATGGCCAGTCGGGCTATTTACGTGGGGCCAAGGGATTGCGTGAAGGCGAAATATTGACCGTACAAATCTCTAGCTTTGCGGAAGAGGGTAAAGCTGCGCCATGTACAACGAAAGTGATCTTCAAAGGCGCATATGCAATTTGGACACCCGGGGCCCCTGGTCGAAATATCGCTCGCTCCATCAAAGATGAAAATACCCGCGATCGGTTGTCAGTGGTTGCCCATTACGTCAGTTCAGAAGCGAACGAAGATTGGGGGCTAATTCTGCGCTCCGGTGCAGGAGAGCAAGAAGACGCGGTGCTGATCGAAGAACTTGAAACGCTTCATGCGATTGGTCAAGATATCCTATCGGATAAGTCCGATGTCCCTTGTTTGCTTTTTGAGCCAAATGCGCATCAAATCGCGATGCAAAATTGGAATGGATCAGCCCTAAAGGGTGTGGAGGAGTTTGATGGCGCGTTTGAGCAGTTGGGGGTCTTCGACCACATCCATGCAATAGGAATTGAACAGAGCCTTCCCTCGGGTGGTTTTTTTACAATTGAACCAACCCGCGCACTGGTTGCCATCGACGTAAATACGGGCGGTGACTTTTCACTGATGGCAGGACAAAAGGCCAATATCGAGACCGCAAAAGAGCTTCCACGCGCGCTGCGTCTTCGTGGCTTGGGCGGACAAATCGTTGTCGATTTCGCACCGTCCCCCAAAAAGGATCGACGCAGGATTGAAGAAGCTTTGCGCGCTGCTTTCAAGGCAGATGGGATTGAAACAGCTTTGGTGGGTTGGACACCATTGGGGCATTATGAGCTTCAAAGAAAACGCGAGCGCTTGCCGCTAACCGATTGTCTCTAAAAGAGCGCCAAGCGGGTCAAGCCAACAAGGGTAATGATAACCAAAAATCCCATGCAAACGCGACGATAGTATTTTTCTGCGCCTTCAACAAAAAAGAGCTTTCCGATCCAAACGCCGAGCAATGTGATGGGAACCAGAGCCGCCCCACGCGCCAGTGCCACATCGTCCATCACACCCATCACGGTCTGTGCGGATATTGAATACACAAGGCTGACGAGCAAGTGCAGCACCATGGTCGCGCGCATTATTTTTGGCGGGAGTTTTAAGGCCAGAAAAACAGCTGCGTAAACCAGACCACCAACACCGGCGATGCCGCTTGCGAAGCTCGCCAAAAAACCTAATGGCGCAAGGTAAATACCGGTTCGTCTAATAGGCGGGATCCAATCTAGCAGAAGTGCTGTTACCAAAATCAAAATAAGGCCAAGGGCCGCCATCTTGGATATTTCTGGATCGAGCGCCATCGTAAGGCTAAGCCCCGCGGGATATCCAATTAGAGATCCAAGAAGAAATAAACCAACCACTTTATATTCGGCATCGCGCCAAGTGCCGCGCAACAGAAAAAGGCTCGCAGCTGCTTCAAGAAGCAAAGCAATAGGGAGGAGCTCAATGGGTGCTAGAAAAACAGCCACTATTGCGACCAGCACTGCTGAAAATCCAAAGCCTGTAAAGCCGCGCACGATGCCCGCAACCAAACAAACACCCGAAATCAGGATGAATAGCCAAGGTTCAAAATTGACAATTTGCAGGATGGCGTCAAACATGTGCCTCATCTGCGTCATTACGCAAAGAAAGAAAAGTGAGAAACAAACATGGCTTGCCCGATCTGCGACAAAGAGAGCGAAAAGTCCTATCGCCCCTTCTGTTCAAAGCGATGCGCGGATATTGATTTGGGTAAGTGGTTGACCGAAGGATACGCCATTCCAGGAGCTGTTTCAGAAGAAGCTGAAGAGCTTCCATCGCTCGACGAGATTGCCGATAAAAAATTACACTAAAATCGTTCTTTTCACGCTTGCATGCCTCGCCCGCAAACCCTAAAACGCCCCGACCCGACAAGATGATTGTCACCCGTGCCCGGGTAGCTCAGGGGTAGAGCAGTGGACTGAAAATCCTCGTGTCGGTGGTTCAAATCCGCCCCCGGGCACCATTATTTCCCCCGAGCAAATTGCCATCAGTTTTGCGCACTTCTGAACATTTCCACATGGGATTTGTGTGTTCATATTTCTAAATATTTTCACTTTGCACGCACCAAAGGCCTCAGTTTGCAGGCCAAACAGAATACTTATTGGTACAGTTTTGGTACGGCAATTTTTGTTTTGGTATATTTTTGGATTTAAGTTAGGCTTTATCCTGTTGAAAGTGCCGCTGGAGATAAATCCGACTCAATAAGGGTCAATTGGCACATAGCAATGGGGAACTAAATGGAAGAACAAATTGCTGAACTCACGGCTAAAATAGCCGAGCTGGAGGCAAGCACGGGTATGACAAATACCATGTTTGCTGAGGCATACTACTACATCACGATTCCGCTGATGGTCCTAATTCACGCAGGCTTCTTAGCCTACGAGATGGGTGCAACACGGATGAAAAACGTGCTTTCATCAGGCGTAAAGAACTTGTTGGCTTTTGCATTCGTGCTACCAACATTCTGGTTCTTCGGCTGGTGGGTCTATTGGGGCTTCCCAACAGGCTTCTCACTTTCTGCTGGTCCAAACGGCATCTCAGGCGCGGAATACGCGAATGCGATTGCGTGGGGCTGGGGTGAAAGTGCTCAGTACATGGGTCCGAATATCGCAGATAACGCGTCAGGCGTCTTCTGGGGTGCATTCGCGCTCTTTGCTGCAACAACGGCATCTATCATGTCAGGTGCATTGATCGAACGTATCCAAACTGTTGGCTTTACAATCCTTGCAATCATCTTGGGCTCATTCTCTTGGGTTCTTGCTGCTGCTTGGGGATGGCACGCAGACGGTTGGTTGGTTCAAGACTGGGGTGTTCATGACTTCGGCGCAGCCGGACTTGTACACGCAGTTGCGGCGTTCTTTGCCTTGGGTGTGTTGATCAACCTTGGACCACGTATTGGTAAATTCAACAAAGACGGATCTGCCAATAACTTATCTGGTCACAACATGCCGTTCACAGTAACAGGCTTGATGTTGATCATTGTTGGTTTCTGGGGCTTCTTGATGGCTTGCTTGATTGTAGGCGGCGAAGCTTGGTCTTGGAGCTCTGGCTTCACAACTATCTATGGTACGCCAACAACGATGTCGTCACTTGCGTTTAACATCTTGATGTCAACAGCGGGCGGTATCATCGGTGCATGGATCATGACACGCGATCCGTTCTGGAT
>CAZRFT010000201.1:0-7631 GCA_964599255.1 uncultured Neptunicoccus sp.
AGAACCCGGCGCAAATCATTCTCGATCACCGCAAAGAAGATCGGGAACAAGGTCATCGTCGCCCCGATATAAATCAGAATTTCCGTGCCAGGAAATGTGCGTGCTAATGCGTAAACGGCGAGTTTTGTCGTGAAGGCCGACAGGACAACCGTCCCCGTCACCGTCGCGGCAGGATAGGCATCCTGAAGCCAGTTATGCAGAAATGGGAAGGCGCATTTTATACCAAAAGCAAAGAAGATCAGCCAAATACCTGCGTCACCGGCGCGCCAATCAGCAGGCGACACCATCGGCAACGTCAGTTTATCAAAAGCAATTGATCCACTGGTTTGATAGTAGAGTGCAACACCAGCGATTAGGATGACACCAGAGGCCACTTGGATCACCAAATAACGCATGCCAGTTCGGAATGCCCCCTCAGTGCGCCGCGCCCAGATCAGGAACACGGATGCAATGGCCGTCCCTTCCCAAAAGAAGAAAAGGGATATCAAATCGCCAACTAGGACCGCCCCAATCGCAGAACCTGCATAAAGCAAGCTAGCCACCTGCTGAATACGGTCGCGCACATGCCAAGCATAAATAAGCGATAGGAAAGCTGCGAGAGAGAAAACAATCGCAAAAACAATCGCGAGCTTATCCACGCGCAAAAGCGTTAGCTCCAACCCCATGAAATCTATCTGCCCATGATTTCCTTTGGGCATCTGCCAAATATGCCAAAGCGCAAGAGGCGGAATGAAGAGAGAGAAAATCGCGCGAAACGTTCCGCTGGGTGTAACCGCAACCAGAAGCGCGCCCAAGAAATAGATTAGGAAAGGAAGGACAAATCCATCAACCATCGACTTGCTCCTTGCTTAAATCGTGGTCGGGATGGGCTTCGCCTTGCGTATCTTTGGGCGCGTAATAGTTCTCATCCCGCATCAGAAAGAGCCGCATCATCTTACTGGCAATCACCAAAGCCGCGCACATGAAAAACCCATAAAGCGCATAAAAAGCGGGGAACCGCTCCATCGTGAAATAAACTTTCTTGTAATAGGTGAAATCAATCAACATCAAGAAAGCACAGAGCCCATAAAGCGCGTAAACAATTCGATCCACCGCACCGGGCTTTTCAATAAACATCAACCAACGCCCAAGGGCTGGATAGTTTTTCGTATTTTCTTTTTTCTTGACCGCCATCGACCTCTCCTATCGGGTGATCGGGGTTAAGAAATCTTGCAGCACCCCAGCATAGAAGAACAAAATTACACAGCCCAAGGCACATATCGCCGGCGGTAGCCAAACGAACATATTCGCGCGCGTTTCCATAGATTGAGCCCCGACATTATTGCCAGAGAAAAATCCACGCCCAGCGATTGGCAATAGATAGGCCACATTTAATAGCGACGACAGCGCCAACACCGCCACCGCGAATAGATGCCCCGCATCCACAGCGCCCGCCATAATCAGAAATTTTGGCCAAGAGCCGCCCAAGGGTGGCAGACCAATTATCGATAAGGCACCAATGCCAAAGGCCAAGAAGGTCACGGGCATCAGGCGCCCTGCCCCGTTCAAATCAGAAATCTGGCTACGATGCAGCACAACATAAATCGCACCTGCACACATAAAGAGTGTGATCTTACCCATCGCATGCATCGCGATATGCATGCCCCCACCTACAGCGGCAAGATCGGTAGCCAACGCCATAGCCAAGGTAATGTAGGACAGTTGCGAAACTGTTGAATAGGCCAAGCGTCGTTTCAAGTTATCCTGATACATCGCCACCACAGAGGCAGAGATGACAGAGAAACCAGCGAGGTAAATTAACCAATCAGAGGCCGATGTTTCCGCCAGAAAATCGATACCAAAAATATAGACCCCAACCTTAAGCATCGTGAACACACCAGCCTTCACAACTGCTACTGCATGCAAAAGGGCCGATACAGGTGTGGGTGCAACCATCGCGGCAGGCAGCCATTTGTGAAACGGCATCAAGGCTGCCTTACCAATACCAAAGGCAAAAAGAGCAAGCAGGATCGGCACCATCCACGGCTCGACCAATCCTTTCAAGATACCACCGCGCACGAAATCTCCAGAACCCGTCAAAGCAAAAACCCAAATGATCCCTGACAGGAGCAGCGCGATTGAGGTTGTTACCAAAACCGCAAGATAAACCCGCGCGCCAGCTTTCGCTTCCGCGTTTCCCTTATGAGCAACCAGTGGGTAAGTGGAGAACGTCAGGATCTCGTAGAACAAGAATAGCGTGAAAAGGTTTGCTGAAAACGCGATCCCCATCACGGCCGCGATGGCAAGGCTAAAACAAGCAAAGAAACGACCGTGATGTTTTTCATTCGCCCCACGCATATAGCCAATGGCATAAATATGAGTGACAATCCAAAGCCCGCTCGCAATCAATGCAAACATCAAACCAAGCGGCTCTACATGGAATGCAAGCGTCACATTTGGAAACACTTCAAACAGCTCAAACCGCGCTGAAAGCCCATTTCCTACGCGACGCAGAATTTCCAGAACAACGCCAAAGGTCCCAATCGCTGTCAGAAGTGTAAACGCATCGCGCCGGTTGGGTGAGGCTCCATTCCCAAAATTTCCGGCCATACCAAGGACGGGCAGCAGCATCGCTAAGAAAATAAGAAGAAGGATGCTCATGATCCGACCTCCACGCTCGACACTTCCACCGTGCCGCGAATTAATACATTCGCAGCTTCATTTGCGGCTTCTACGGTAAGGCTCGTGTCGACGCCAAACCAAATACAAGCAACCGACAGGATCAGCATCGGGATCACCATTGAAAGTGGCGCTTCACGCGCTTCCACTTTAGGGGCTTGCAAATAAAGCACCTCAATCACCCGCCAGACATAGACAACGGCCAAAAGCGAGCTTGCCATAACAAGGAAGGCAATAAGCGTGTAGATCGGTTGATCCGATCCCCTTTCAAAAGCGGCTTGAACCAACATCCATTTCGAGACAAAGCCAGCGGTCCCTGGAATGCCGATTAAGCTTAAACCGCCCACAACAATTGCAGCCCCTGTCAGTGGCATCTTGCGCCCCAGACCTGCAATTTGATCGTAAAACGCGCCCCGCGAATGCAGCAGCAGCGCGCCAACTCCCATGAACATCAAAGCCTTGGTAATCCCATGATTAAACAGATGCACAATGCCAGCGGCCAAACCAATTTGGCTCAACAGCGCAACACCCAACAGCATATAACCGATTTGTGCAATCGAGCTATAGGCAAGCATCCTTTTAAAATTAACCTGAAACACAGCGACAAAACTGGCTGAAAACATCGCAACCAGCGCAAGCGGCAGGAACACAACAACCAAGGTATTTTCGACAAATGAATAAGTTGGATCAAACACAGTGAAGATAAAGCGAAAGATCACATAGATCGCAGCCTTGGTGGCCGTCGCTGACAAAAATACAGTGACGGCAGAGGGCGCGAATACATAAGCCTTGGGCAACCACAGATGCAGTGGAAACATTGCAACCTTTAACCCCATGCCGACCATGATAAAGGCAAAGCCAGATCGAATGGTACGGTTCAGCCCAAGCTCTTCAATGCGCGCACCAATATCGACCAAGTTCAACGTGCCCGTGGCCATATATAACATCCCCAACCCAATCACGAAGAATGTCGCGCCGATCGTGCCCATAATCAGATAGTCAAACGCCGCCGTCAGCGCGCGTTTGTCACGATACATCCCCATCGCAACCAACACGTAGGTGGAAAGCGATGATACCTCCAAGAAGACAAATATATTAAATGCATCGCCGGTGATGACCATGCCCAACAGGCCAGTGTAGCAAAGCATCCAAGCTGCCCAGAAAAGCGCATGGAATTTCTTAGGAATTTCATGGATTACAGATTGGTAGGCAAAGGGAAGTGTGACCAATCCGATGATGGAAATCAGGAACAGGACAAAGGCATTGGCAATATCAACGCGATATTCAATTCCAATTGGCGGTACCCATCCCCCCATCGTGTAAGAGATGAAGGATCCGTCCATGACCTGAAGCATCAAAAGTATGGATACGAGGGTTGCAATCGCAGTTGCCAAAAACGCAATGACCCAGCCAAGGACACGACCGCCCAAAAGGACGATAAGTGGCGTGGCGACCATTGGCACCACGACTTGTAGCGCTGGCAACTGTTCACCCAAGGTGCGGGCAACATGTGTAATTTCGACTGCTTCGCTTGCCACTACGCCATGCCTCCCATCGCGTTGCCATGCTTCTGGTTATCTTCATGGGTCAGGCGCTGTTCGATTTCGGTGATTTCTTCTTCGTCGATTGTGTCAAAGGCTTCGCGTATGCGAACAATTAAAGCCAAGCCTAGGGCCGTGGTCGCGATGCCAACAACAATCGCCGTCAGGATCAAAACATGCGGCAATGGATTAGAATAGGTAATCGCCGCCGCCGCATCCACATCCACATGGTATTTCTTATCCATTGGCAAGATCGGTGCCGTGCCGCCCGTGATTTTGCCAACGGAGATATAAAACATAAAAACAGAGACCTGAAAAACCGACAGGCCGATCATCTTCTTCACCAAATTGGTTTTCTGCACGACGATATAAAGCCCGGTCATCATCAACCCGATGAACAGCAGGTAATGAATATGCCCAATCAAAAATTCGATATCGAGAAGCTCTTCCATCACCACTCCTCATCGCTCAGCGAAGGTGTCCGCCCCGCAAATGCATAATATACAGCGACCATAACGCCCGTCACAGTCACACCGACGCCGAATTCAACAATCAACAATCCATAATGTTGCCCCTCGACTGGATGCGCTGCAACCAAGGCATCATAATCAAGAAAATCATAACCCATGAACATCGACACAATGCCAGTGCCCGCATAGATCAGCACGCCAAGAGCCACCATTTTATGCACAAACCAAGGGGGCAGCACCCGCTTCACAGTCGTCAGCCCAAAAACAATGCCATAGATGATGAAAGCCACAGCCATAATTACACCGGCCTGAAAGCCCCCGCCTGGTGAATAGTCCCCGTGGAATTGGACATAAAGGGCAAAAAGCATAATCACCCCTACGCAAAGCTTTGTAACAACCCGCAGAATTAGATGATGGTGGATCATTTTTCGTCCCCCTCACCCTTGCGGCGGCTTAGGCCTGAAATTAACAATAAAACACCAATACCAGCGGTGAATACCACAACCACTTCGCCCAGCGTATCAAACCCCCGGTAAGAGGCGAGGATCGCCGTGACCATATTTGGAACATCAATATCCTTGGGCATATTGGCGAAGAAATCTGTGTAAAGATATGTGTTCGCTGGCGCATTAGCATCGCCGAAATTCGGCATATCCAATGTGCCATAAAGCAATGTCAGTCCAACGATCACAACAATCGCAAGCGGTAGTAAACTTTGCCGTTCGGGTTTTCGATCTACGGGCTTTGTAAGCGCAATCGTCCCCAACATTAATACAGTCGAAATCCCCGCGCCAACAGCGGCTTCCGTAAAAGCAACATCCACGGCATCCAGCGCAACAAACAAAAGCGCAGAAAGTAGGCTGAACACGCCTGAAAGAATGACAACAGGATAAAGCTGATCAACTTTGACAATTGCAATCGCCGTGGCAAAAAGCATGGAAAATAGGATCAGGTAAATGATATTCTCGATCATTTTGTTGCTCCTGTTTTCCGTGGTCTCTTTGGCGGCTTCAAGCCAGAGACAAGGGCCGCATTCGCAATCGCATGCGAGGCTGTTGGACCTGTGATTAACAAAAACACCAAAATAAAGATCAGCTTCACAGCGATAAGTGTCAATCCGGCCTGAATGGCCATGCCCAAAAGTAAAAGAACTACACCGCCACTATCGGCAACAGATGCCGCATGTAGACGCGCCCAAAAATTTGGGAAGCGCAACATACCAAACGCACTGACAATCGTCAGGAAGCTACCCAACAGGATCAGTCCCCAAGAAAGAACTTCTATGATCAATGCATCAATCGACATCGTGGCGAACCCCTCTGTCATGCACTTCGTCGCCCAAGGTGCGATAGCGGAAATATTTCAGGATGGCGATCGTGCCAACAAAATTGATCAGCGCATAAAGAAGCGCGATATCAAGGAAATCTGGACGACCCATCAAAAAGCCAACGACCCCGATAAAAAGAACCGTGTGCGTGCCAAACGCGTTCATCGCTAATACGCGGTCGTACAAGTTAGGTCCAAGATAAAGACGTACCAACACCATGATCATCGCCAAAAATAGTGCGATCGCGGCAACCAGAAACATCATATCAATCGCCGCCATGATCAGGAAACCTCTACCTGACAGACGCGGCGTTCCATATCTTTCAGACCTTCCATGTCCCCATCTTCAAATTGAAGCGCGTGCACATAAAAATGATCATCTTCAGTCTCAACCGTAATCGTCCCAGGCGTTAAGGTGATCGAATTCGCAAATAGCGTTCGTCCGACGGGATGCTTTTGGTGAACCTTGATTTTGAAAAAATGCTGTTTGATCGGCATTTCGGGCGACAGGATCACTGTCACGACAGCCCAAGTGGATTTCGCTATCTCAACAAGTAACCAGAAAATGTAACTCGTAAATGCGATTGGACGAAGTTGAAGTAGAAGCGGACCCGTAGGAGAAGCCTCTTCCATGCGGCGAAATACAATCAAAACAAGAACACAGGACGCAGCCCCAAGGATCAGCGTAATCGGTTTGAATATTCCAGAAAGGAGTATCCAAATCGCACCAAAAATGAATAGTAATCCCAGGGATCGAAGCATCTGCGCTCTCCTTGAGGGCGGTCTATGTCGTGATTCACGATTTTGTGCAAGCATATCTCTGCTGTTCATTATCATTTTATTTGAATCTTAGGGACTTGGATAAAGAACTCGTGCCTTGCGTAAGAATTACGAAGGATTTATTTGTTTTATTAACTAAAAGGCATGGCCTCTGAGGATGATTGAATTTCAAAATGTTTCCAAAAGCTTTTGGACCGGCGAGAGGCGGAAGATCATTCTCAATGAGGCGTCCTTTCGGGTCGATATCGGCGAAAGCTTGGGCATTTTAGCCCCAAATGGCACGGGAAAAACAACACTGATAAATATGATGTGTGGGCTCGAAAAGCCGGATGAAGGTAAAATTCTTCGCTCTTCTCGCATCTCATTTCCGCTTGGAAATCCCGCCGGCATTATCCGCACGCAATCAGCCCAGGAAAACGCCCGCTACATAGCGCAAATCTACGGTCTCGATCCAGACTATGTTGAAAGCTACGCAAGATGGTTGGCCGATATAGGTGAATATTTTGTGATGCCCGTTGCCACCTATTCCACTGGTATGGCCACTCGGTTCAGCCTTTCACTTCTGTTGGCTTTGGATTTCGATTTCTATTTGATTGACGAAGGTATGCCAAACAGTGCGGATACAGAGTTTAACCGTAAGGCGGGTCATGTACTGCTTGAAAAACTGTCTAAATCAACCGTCATTATCGTGTCCCATTCAGAGAAGATTTTACGACAATTCGCAAAACGCGGCGCTGTTTTGCGTGATGGTAGTTTAACTATTTTCGATGACTTGGATTCTGCAATTCAAATGTACGACTTTAGGGACAATGAAAACTCTTACCTCTTCCAAGGTGCGGGCCAAGCATAAATAGGA
>CAZRFT010000202.1:0-3167 GCA_964599255.1 uncultured Neptunicoccus sp.
TTGGGCAAAACCTTCCCTGGTTCCGCTTCGCTTTTGGCACTTGCCGATGAAATGCGCGAGGTCAAAACAATCTGTTGGTGCGGGAAGAAGGCCACGATGGTTGTTCGCCAAGATGATGAAGGCAATGTTTTGACCGAAGGGGACCAAATCCAGATCGGCGGCAATGAAACCTATGTCTCGCTTTGCAGACGTCATTGGCGTGAAGCTGTTGGATAAAGGAGCTTTCGATGTCTTTTTCAGAAACGATTGATCTTGCCACCTACCCAATCACAGAAAGCGCGTTTCAACAAAAATGCAAATCCATGCTGGATAAAGATGGGGCGTTGACCTTGCCAAATTTCATCGCGGCTGACGCTTTGCTAACCATGCAAGAAGAAGCCGAAAAGGGACAATCGCGCGCATATTTCTGTGAACAAAATCATTCGGTTTATTTGACACCCGACGATACTATCTATGCCAGTGATCATCCGGCGAACCGCAAGGTTGTGTCATCAAAGGGCTGCATTTGCGATGATGATGTCGCAGCCAATTCGCCCCTTCGTCTGCTTTATGATGCAGAGGATTTTCGAAATTTCATTAAAGCCGTAACGGGTCAGACAGAGCTGCACCCTTATGCCGATCCACTTTCTTCGATCAACATCCATTATGCCAATCGCGGGCAAGAGCTGGGTTGGCATTTCGATAATTCCTCTTTCGCCATCACCTTGCTTATCCAAGCGCCAGAGGCGGGTTCGCATTTTGAATATGTCAAAGATTTGCGCGACGCCGATAAAGGCGAGATGAATTTTGATGGGGTTGCCGCCCTGCTGGATGGCGAAACCGAACCTGATCGTTTGGACATTCAACCGGGCACGTTGTGCCTATTTCGGGGGCGCAATTCCATCCACCGTGTGTCGCCCAATGAAAGTGATAAAACCCGCATGCTGGCCGTATTGGCCTATAACGCGGAACCGGGCATCGAATTATCTGAATCCGCGCGAATGACGTTTTTTGGTCGCCTTGCTTAACCGTGGATATCGGCTTTGACTAAACAAGATATCTCTACACTGCCAAGCGCGTTTACAGGTCCTGCGGCATGGCGTGGCTGTGATTTGCGCGATGCGCCAGACCAGTGGGTTTACCATCTGACCGATGAAGATATTGCCGAACTGGAAGCGGCGGCGAAAACCTACCTAAGCCTTGGTCGCGATATCGGTCAAATTTCAAAACAAGATTTCCCACTGCCGAAATTCGAACAGCATATTGATCAGTTGAAAAACAAACTTTTGACCGGAATAGGTTTTGAATTGGTCCGCGGTCTGCCAATAAAGGCCTATTCAACCGAATTCGCCGCTACAATTTTCTGTGGCATCGGCGCCCATTTGGGAAGTGCGAGATCCCAAAATGCAGCCGGTCATATACTGGGCCATGTGCGTGACGTTGGGGCAGATGCGAACGATCCGAATAGCCGTATCTATCAAACCAATGCGCGACAATCCTTTCACACCGACAGCGCCGATGTGGTGGGCCTTATTTGTATCCGCAAAGCGAAAGAGGGCGGCACATCGCTTCTGGTTAGCGCTGAGGCCATATTCAACCAGATGCAGGCAACGCGCCCCGATCTTCTAGCAAAACTCTTCGATCCGATTGCCACTGACAGACGCGGGGAAATCCCAGATGGTGCGAAGCCATTTATGGAAATTCCACCGCTTAATTGGCATGAAGGTTTTCTGACCGTTTTTTATCAACGTCAATATATCGACAGCGCCCAACGGTTTGACGACGCCATGCGGCTTAGCCCGGCACATATCGAGGCGCTCGATTTGTTCGACGCAACCGCAAATGATCCCGATCTCTGTCTAGAGATGCAGTTGGAACCCGGTGATATGCAATTTGTCTATAACCATTCCCAGCTTCATGACCGCACGGGATTTCTTGATTGGCCTGATCCCGAAAAGCGGCGCCATCTTATGCGACTTTGGTTGTCATTAGAGGGCGACCGCCCCTTGCCCGATTGTTTTCGTGAGCGTTACGGCTCGATTGAAATCGGCAATCGGGGCGGGATAATCACAAAAAATACCAAGCTGCACGCGCCACTCGACTAGACGTCAAACGACAGATTGGCTCCCAAATTTCGTCTTTGTTTGGGGCAACAAGACTCTATCCAAACCTTGTGGATAAGTGTATAGACTGTGGTCAAAGCAATAACAGACACAAAATAAGAGCAGGAGAACCGCCAATGAGATGTCCGTTTTGTGGGAACACGGATACCCAGGTGAAAGATTCCAGACCCGCCGAAGATCACGTAGCCATCCGCAGGCGCAGGTCTTGTCCGTCTTGTGGCGGGCGTTTTACCACTTATGAACGCGTCCAATTACGCGACCTTGTTGTGGTCAAGAAAAACGGGCGGCGCGAAGATTTCGATCGTGACAAACTGGCCCGTTCCATCCGCATCGCCCTTCAAAAACGCCCCGTAGAGCCCGAGCGCGTGGATCAATTGATCTCTGGCATTGTGCGGCGTCTTGAAAGCATGGGCGAAAGCGATATCGACAGCGATACAATCGGCCAAATTGTCATGGACACACTGGCGCGTATCGACACGGTCGCTTATGTACGCTTTGCGTCCGTGTACAAAAACTTCCAAGCCGCTGATGATTTCGAAGAATTTGTGCACGAATTGCGCCCAGATACCGACAAAGATGAATGAGCGGATTTTCCGCCACAGATAAACGCATGATGCAAATGGCGCTGTCCTTGGGCAGGCGCCATTTGGGGGGCACTTGGCCCAACCCCTCCGTTGGATGTGTCATTGTCAAGGAAGACCGCGTTGTTGGTCGTGGGGTTACCGCCGATGGCGGCGCGCCCCATGCGGAAACGCAAGCACTTGACCAAGCTGGCCCTGCCGCAAATGGTGCCACGGCCTATGTCACGCTCGAACCCTGCGCTCATCATGGGCGCACACCGCCCTGTGCGGAAGCCTTGGTAAAGGCCAAGCTGGCCCGCGTGGTTTATGCCGCAGGTGATCCGAACCCTGCCGTTAACGGCAAAGGCGCCGAAATCCTTCGCGATGCCGGTATCAAAGTTGAACACGGGCTTTTGGAAAAAGAGGCAACAATCGACAACGCCGGCTACCTAACGCGCATTCGTCACAATCGCCCGATGGTCACGCTAAAGCTGGCAACCACCCT
>CAZRFT010000203.1:0-10550 GCA_964599255.1 uncultured Neptunicoccus sp.
CCGCGCGCACCCCCGTATCCACCCCCGTAGGCACCCCCAGCAAATTTTGTGGGAATCTCGGATTTTCTCGGCACACTTAACCCTGTGCACGCATAAGCTATGCCCTCTAAACCATTGATTTCATTGAAGCGGACTGCCCATTTGGATGAGCTTAAACGTTCTTTGCTACTGTGCCCATCAATCAGGCAAGCGCTTCACCGATCATTTGGGGGTGCAACTTAAGCCCCCAGCCGCCCCAATGCTTGATCTAAATCGGCGATCAGATCATCGGCGTCTTCGATCCCAACGGAGATACGTAGCAGGGCGGGATCAACTGGAAAGCCATCGCCTGACACGGTTTTGCGGTGCTCGATCAAACTCTCCACGCCGCCCAGTGAGGTTGCAGGGTAAAACACTTGAACATAGCGGCACACATCAATTGCTGCGCGCTCGCCACCTTTGACGATGATGGACAGCATGCCCCCAAAGGCACCACCCGTTTGCCGCTTGGCAATGTCATGATCGGGATGGGACGGCAGGCCGGGATACATAACCTTTTCAACCTGTGGGTGCGCTTCGAGATATGCCGCAATCTTCAAAGCATTCTCTGTTTGGCGCGCGTATCGCAGGTGCAAGGTCCGCATGCCGCGGATCAGTAAAAACGCATCAAAGGAATGTAGCACCGTGCCTTGCAATTTTCGGATCAGCGCGATCTGTTCCCAAGCGGTATCTGCTTTCTTGACGGATAAAACACCCGCCACAACATCTGAATGTCCATTCAAATATTTTGTGGCCGAGTGGAAAGAAATGTCCGCCCCCAGCTCTAACGCGCGCGTCGCAACGGGTGGCGTGCCCGTACAATCGGTAAACAGTTTTGCACCAGCGTCATGGGCCGCTTTTGCGAACGCTTCTATATCCGTCACATCCCAATCTGGGTTATTCGGGCTTTCCACCCAAACCAGGGCAGTTTCCCCTTTGCGCAATTGGGCCCGCATCGCGTCCAGATCACCCGCGGGGTAATAGGAGACATCTAAACGCCCTTTATCTGCGTAACTCTGAAAGGTTTGCAACACACCGTGATACATCGCTTCTGGCACAACGACATGCGCTGCTTGCTCCAAATGTTCGATCACAGCCGCACATGCCGACATGCCCGAGGCAAAGAGCAGGCTTTCTTCGGCGCCTTCTAAATCGGCAATAATCGCCTCGGCCTGAGCCGTTGTTTCGTTCCCATCGCGCTTATACCAATAGGGTTTGCGCACGTCATAGGCGTCATCGCGGGCATAAGTTGACGTGGCTTGAATGGGCGGAATAATCGCGCCGGAACGCTCATCCAAAAACCGCAGTGCTTGCGTAAGTTTCGTCGCGGTTGAGAGCTTCTTATTATCGCCCATCAATCCTTGCCACGATAAGGCTCCACATATTGCAGGGCGAGATCCCAAGGGAAGAAAATCCAAGTATCCTGCGACACTTCGGTAATAAAGCTATCGACCATCGGGGCGCCTGCGGGCTTTGCGTAAAGTGTTGCAAAATGCGCTTTTGGCAGAAGCTTACGAACTACTTCCAATGTCTTGCCTGTATCCACTAGATCATCGATGACCAAAACCGCCTCACCATCACCGATCAAATCCTTGTCGACATCTTTGAGGATTTTTGCCTCTGACTGTGCTTGGAAATCATAAGACTTGATCGAGACCGTATCGACTTTGCGAATATCTAATTCGCGTGCGATGATCATGGCAGGCGCCAAGCCACCGCGTGTGATGGCAACCAACGCCTTCCACTCCCCATCCAGAGGCCCTTTGCCATCCAAACGCCATGCGAGCGCACGCGCATCGCGGTGAAGTTGATCCCAGCTAACGTGAAATCCTTTTTCATGGGGCAATTGATCGGTCATGACGAGAATCCTAAAATCCTATTTCCCGCTTCCTACAAATTTGGAAGCGCGAGGGGAAGTGATTTCCGTTTATCGACACAGCGGGCGATCAATTGCCCATAAGACAAGTTGTCGCTCAAGCGTGTGTATTTGATTTATCTGGATCGTAAATCGGCGCGCTTACCACCGTGGCATGTGTTTCAATTCCATCACCTGTCAACGTCAACTTCGTCCCAACGGCAATATCGGGGCTGACATGGCCAAGGGCGAGGGACTTGCCCATGCGGTGAGAGTAACAGGGCGAATTGACGACGCCCACTTCTTTGCCATCAAGCGACAGGACCTCTTCGCCGTTCACCATTTCTGGATGATCAATATCAAGGGTCACATTGGCGATCTTGGGGGTGCCCTTGGCCGATAGTACCGCGTCCTTCCCGCGATAATCCCCTTTGCTAGAACTGACAGTAAAGCCAAGGCCCACATCCCAAGGGGTGTTATCTTCCGTCATATCGTAGCCATAAAACAAAAGTCCTGCCTCGATGCGCACCTTATCAAGCGCGGTAAAGGAACAAGGCATCACGCCATCATCCACAAGTTTGTCCCACATGTCAGTGATGACAGAACCATCGGCGAAAATCTCATACCCGCGTTCACCCGAATAACCCGTGCGGGATATACGGCAAGGGTGGCCATAAAGCTCTGTTGGCATATGTTCGAAATAGGCGAGCTGCGAGAGGTCATCAGCACATGCTGCGTTTAGGATATCGAGGGCTTTAGGACCTTGAACCGAAAGGTCGTGCAGGTCATCAGTGAATTCGAGTTCCACATCACGACCCTGAGCAGAAGCCTCTAGCAACGCCATTGTATCGCCAGAGCCATGCACGATCATCCATTCGTCATTTCCGTTATTTGACACAATTGCATCATCCGCGATCCCGCCCGCATCCGTCAGCACGCAAAGATAGGCGGCTTCGCCAGGCGTGACGCGGGACAGATCCCGCGTGGTCAAATGATCCAAAGTCGCTTGGGCATCTTTGCCGCGCACCATGACCTTTTTAAGGGGCGACATATCAAACATACCCGCTGCCTCGCGCACAGCATCATGCTCTTTTTCAGGATCAGAGTCATAGGTCCAGGCGGTACCCATCCCGTTCCAATCTTCCAACCCCGAGCCTAGCGCGCGATGCTTTTCTGCCAATGCCGATGTGCGGCTAAGTTCTTCTGTCATGGTATCCTCCCAATTTTGCCTAATACCACATATCGGGCATTTCGGCCTTTCGTTGATCAACAAATTCTAACAGCGCTTTGTCAAGCTCCGCGTCGAGCGGTGGTTTTTCATAATTCTGCAGGCTTTCTTGCCAAACGGCGGAAGCTCTTGCCGCGGCATTAGGTGCGCCGTTTTCTGTCCAGGTCTCAAACGGCCCGGGCTCCGGAACCGAAGGTTCGTAGTTGGACGTCGCGTAGTGGCGAAGGGTGTGTTCCGTCATTAAGAAATTTTCGCCAGGCCCGGTTTCCGAATAGGCGTCGCGTCCAAAAGATTCGGCATCGACTAGCATGCCGCGCAACATTTTTAACATCGCCCCGCATTGGTCGAGATCAAGGATGAATTTCTCATAGGACATGGTCAAACCACCCTCTAACCAGCCAGCCGCATGCCAAACCTGATCAGCCCCAGACAACAGGGTCGACCACATTGCGGCAACGCTATCGCCCATCGCTTGGGCATCGGGGGCGTTCGACGCTGTGATCTGCCCGCCGCCTGATCGCGTGGGCACACCCAATCTGCGGCCCAATTGGGAAAGTGCCATTGTCGTCAGATTTGCTTCAGGAGAGCCGAACGTCAGCGAACCCGAACGCAAATTCATCGTCGAATGAAACGATCCAAAGACGCATGGAGTTCCCTTGCGCACAAGCTGGGCGAGTGCGATGCCAACCATTCCCTCTGCCAGCGTTTGTGCGGCTACGGCTGCGGGCGGCAAGGGCCCCATGGCGCCCGCAAATATAGCAGGGCTGACGCAAACACATTGGCCTGCTTGTGCATAGATACGCAACGCGCTCGACATTGTTTCATCAAAGACAAGGGGGGAATTGATATTGATGTTGCCCTGCATCACCGCATTTTCGGCCATGAAATCAGCCCCAAAAACCAGCTTGGCCATTTCAATACTATCGACTGCGCGTTCGGGTGCGGTAACCGCACCCATAAACGGCTTGGATGACAAAGAAAGATGGGCATAGGTCATATCGAGATGACGTTTATTGACGGGAATATCCGTGGGTTCGACAATCACGCCGCCAGAGTGATTTAGATGTGGTGTCGAATAAGAGAGCTTCACGAAATTTCTAAAGTCTTCGAGCGTCGCGTAGCGCCGCCCCTTTTCCAAATCAGTCACAAAGGGGGAGCCATAGCCAGGCATCAGGACAATATTGCGATCCCCAACTGTGATCGTGTTTTGCGCATCGCGCGCATGGAGTCGGAAGCTGTTTGGCGCGCCTGCGCAAATTTCCCGCGCGTGGCCCGGTTCCAAGCGCACGCGATCATCAACGACATTCGCACCCGCTTCTTTGAAAAGCCGTTGCGCTTCTTTATCGCCGCGAAAATCCATCCCGATATTGGCCAAGATCCAATCGGCCTGTTCTTCAATTGCCGCCAAGGCTTGATCATCGAGCAATTCGTAATGGGGAATTTTATGGGCGGGCTGTTCCGCTGCAGCGATCGTATTTTGGGCTGATCTTCGGTTTGCACGCCGCATGAATTCCTCCTGGCCCAACAAGGGACGCATAGGAGGGGCAGGGAGGTATAGACGTTTTACGACAGATAAAATGCAAAAAAGCGACCCAAGATGGATCGCTTTCTATGTTGCTATTTGAGCAGGCCGTTAGTCGTTCTTGCGCCCGGTAACTGCATCGATATCGGGTGCATCCACGGCCTTCATGCCAACCACATGATAGCCGGCATCAACGTGTAAATTCTCACCCGTAACGCCAGAGGAAAGATCAGACAGTAAGTACATTGCCGATTTGCCGACATCAGTTTGATCGACATTGCGCCGTAGGGGTGAGTTCAATTCGTTCCATTTCAAGATGTAGCGGAAATCACCAATGCCCGAGGCCGCTAGTGTTTTGATCGGGCCGGCCGATAGGGAATTCACGCGTATATTTTGCTTGCCCAAATCTTCTGCCATATATTTTACGGAAGTCTCAAGCGCGGATTTCGCTATCCCCATGACATTGTAATGCGGCATAACCTGTTCTGCGCCGTAGTAAGTCAGGGTCAGAAGCGAGCCACCATCGGGCATAATTTTTTCGGCACGTGCGGCAACGGCGGTGAATGAGTAGACCGAGATATCCATGGTCATGCGGAAATTCTCGGCACTCGTGTCAACATAGCGGCCGCGCAGTTCATTCTTGTCCGAAAAGCCAATGGCGTGAACGACGAAGTCGATTTTGCCCCATTTTTTCTCAAGTGCCTCAAAGACAGCATCGATGGATGCCGCATCTGTCACATCGCATTCCAAAAGCGTGTCGCAGCCGATGCTTTCTGCCAAGGGTGCTACACGTTTACCCAACGCCTCACCCTGATAGGAAAACGCCATTTCCGCGCCTTGTTCGTGACAGGCTTGTGCGATCCCCCAAGCAATCGATTGTTTATTGGCAACGCCCATGATCAGGCCCCGTTTACCATCCATCAATCCCATGTGATTTGTCCCTATTCTGGTTTGATTGGTGCTTTTATCTCTTTAGGTGATGCGCCATAAACCTGCAAGCAAAGGTGTAATCGAACTGTGAATAGGGATGCCTAATCAAATGAGCGATCGTGACGGAATTTTTGCAGGTGACAATCCTTTTGAGATTGCACGAGCCTGGTTGGCAGAGGCAAATTCGACCGAACCCAATGACGCGAATGCCATCGCGCTTGCAACGGTTGATGAGAACGGTTTGCCGAATACGCGTATGGTCCTGCTCAAAGAGATCGAGGAAGATGCCTTTATCTTTTACACCAATTACCAATCAAAAAAGGGCGAAGAGCTTGCATCAGCGAAAAAAGCGGCCTTCGTGATGCATTGGAAATCTTTGCGTCGCCAAATTCGTGTGCGCGGAGATGTTGAACGCGCAGAGGGAAAACAGGCAGACGCTTATTTCGATTCCCGTTCGCCGCTGTCGCGCATTGGCGCCATTGCGTCGCGGCAATCTCAGGTCATTGAAAATCGCCAAGTCCTTGAAGATCGCGTAGAGGCCGTCCGCGCCGAATTTGGCGAAACACCATCGCGCCCAGATTTTTGGGGCGGGTTTCGTATTCGGCCCGTCGAAATTGAGTTTTGGGCAGATGGCGAGGCGCGTCTGCATAATCGGTTCCGCTGGCTCAAGACTGGGCAGGGCTGGCAAATTGATAGATTAAGCCCATGAAGACCTTCCTTGCGACAATCATTTTGTGTCTGGCAGCCAATATTTCATTGGCTTGTTCGTCCGACAAAGTGACGTTGCAATGGGAAGGGGGCGCGGCTGAGTTCACGGTAGATGTTGTTGATACACCAGCCTCGCGTGCCAAGGGGCTAATGTTCGTTGAATCCATGCCGCGTTTCAATGGCATGCTCTTCGTTTATCCTGAACCACAACCCCAAATCGCATTCTGGATGCGTAACACATTGATATCTTTGGATATTTTGTTCTTCGATCAAGCCGGTATATTAAAGACTATTCAAGCGAATGCTGTGCCCCTGGACGAAACCAGCTTACCTGGCGGTACGGATATTCAATACGTGCTTGAAATCAATGGCGGTCTAAGCGAGCGGCTTCGTATTCCATTGGGTGCGAGCTTGACTTCCCCTTTTGTATCAGAAGAATTGGCAAAATCGCCTTGCCCAAACACAAGTCAATAAGAGCGTCTATTTTGAAAAAACTATTACTGTCGGCTCTTCTGGCCGCTTTCCTTCATCCAGCGCCGAGCTTTGCGCAATTGGAATATATTGTTTCGCCCACGGTGCCCAAGAAATTTGTCGTGCGCACTAAAAAGGCGATTGATCGGGTGGAGCGCTATTTCAAAAGGGAATGGGGCTATCAATTAAATGTGCCTGTTAAAGTTATCCTTTCTGATAGCGAGGCATTCTTGAAACCCTATGGCGGCGGGCGTTCCAATGGAAACGAGTGCTATGGCGGCTTTGCGCGGCCGCGCCAGTTGGTTTTATGTACAGAAGTTGATGGCTTTAAACGCAGCAGCTTTGACGTGATCGAAATTCAAAAGGGAATTACCGCCCATGAATTTGCCCATCTTGTTCAGTTCGAGGTAACGCGCGGCAATATGCGTCCCGCCTGGATGATTGAAGGCTTTGCAGAGTTTGTGTTTTTTGACCTTATACCCAACAGCACTCGCATCGACCGTACCAAGACCATCCAAAATTGGAAAAAGACCGTCCGTAATGTTGGCCCATTACAATCGCTAGAGGGATTTGATGCGGTCAATACTGTAGAAAACGCTTATACCAAATCTTTTCTCGCGGTGCGGGAGCTCGAAAAGCAGCACGGGATGGACGCAATTAGATCTTATTTTGAGCTCTTAGGACGTGGGATGCGATGGCAAACTGCCTTTGAGCAAAGCTTCAACCAAAGCCCGGCAGCCTTCTATAATGCTTTTGAATAAATCGGGGTCAAGAAAAGCAATTTTTGACCATAAAAGCCCTTTTCAAGCGAGCCAGAATTGACTACATCCCCGATCTGTCGGGGCGTGGCGCAGTCTGGTAGCGCACTTGTTTTGGGTACAAGGGGTCGTGAGTTCGAATCTCGCCGCCCCGACCATTAAAAGGCGATCTTTCGGGATCGCCTTTTGCTGTTTTAGCGGGGCGTTCGATTCTTCTTTGGTTCCCATAGTGGGCTTCATCCCATATTTTTTGGTATTTCGACCGGTTTTGGAATGGGTTTCGGATTTGGAAGGGTGAAGATCATCACCTTCTGAAATATTTTTTATACCCTACAAAATATGGGATTTCTGGGCGGCCTACATGAGCTTTTATGGCTATCTTCCGATTTTAAAACAAAAAATTTTCATCACCAGTGACTCGGGTCGCCCTAGATGTAGCGGGTGATCACAAGTCAACCACAAAATGTGACAGATTTGTGAATATTTTCGTTGACCGATTCAGCTTCTTGCTCCACCTTGTGTCTGCACCTTAACAAACTACCATATCTTGTGGCGGGGAGTACACGAGGTGGAAGGACAGAATTTTAGATCAACCATCGCATAAGAGCCGTCAATCGGCCGTAGCGACATATTTTAGGGACCAACAGAGGCAGCAATGAAGATCGAACGGCGTTTCACGCAAGAAAACAAAGATGCCTACGCATCAATCGAATTCCACAAAACAACTTCTGAAATCCGCAACCCAGATGGGTCTGTGGTTTTTTCTTTGGCAGATGTAGAGGTTCCCAAAGGTTGGAGCCAAGTCGCCGCAGACGTGATTGCTCAAAAATATTTCCGCAAGGCGGGAATTTCTTCTGATTTGGTTAAGGTTGAAGAAAAAGACGTACCAGAATTCCTTTGGCGTTCTGCACCGGCAGACGGCAAGCAAGTCAAAAAATCAGACGCCTATACTGGCGAGACGTCGGCCAAACAGGTTTTCAAACGCCTTGCGGGTGCTTGGACCTATTGGGGCTGGAAAGGTGGCATGTTTGACACCGAAGGTGACGCTCGCGCCTATTACGACGAAATGCGTTATATGCTGGCTGCCCAAATGACGGCACCAAACAGCCCCCAGTGGTTTAACACAGGGCTTCATTGGGCTTACGGCATTGATGGTCCATCACAGGGCCACCACTATGTAGATTACAAGACGGGTGAATTGACGAAATCATCCAGCTCTTACGAACATCCCCAACCCCATGCCTGCTTCATCCAATCTGTCGATGACGATTTGGTTAATGATGGTGGCATTATGGATCTTTGGGTGCGCGAGGCGCGCCTGTTTAAATACGGATCCGGTACGGGCACAAACTTCTCCTCTATCCGTGGCTCTATGGAAGGCCTAGGTGGGGGCGGCATTTCTTCAGGGCTTATGAGCTTTCTGAAGATCGGAGATCGCGCCGCTGGTGCGATAAAATCAGGCGGGACAACTCGTCGAGCAGCCAAGATGGTGATCTGTGATATGGATCATCCGGACGTGGAGGATTTCATCAATTGGAAAGTGCGTGAAGAACAGAAAGTGGCCTCTTTGGTCGCGGGTTCTAAAATGCACGAAGCCCAGTTGAATGAAATTTTCTCCGCGATCCGTTCCTGGGATGGGGCAGAGGCAGATGCCTTTGATCCAAAGAAAAATGACGGGCTAAAAGCCGCCATTAAATCTGCGAAAAAACACATGATTCCAGAGACTTACGTGAACCGCGTGTTGCAATATGCACGTCAAGGTTTCGGCTCTATCGAATTCCCAACTTATGATACAGATTGGGACAGCGAAGCCTACGGCACGGTTTCTGGTCAGAATTCAAACAACTCCGTTCGCGTCACTGATGCCTTCCTGAAGGCAGTTGAAAATGACGAAGATTGGGAATTGATCAAACGCACCGATGGATCGGTTGCAAAGAAAGTGAAAGCACGTGACCTATGGGAAGATGTGGGTCACGCGGCTTGGGCTTGTGCGGATCCAGGTGTTCAATATCACGATACAATTAACGCATGGCATACATGCCCAGAGGATGGCGATATTCGCGGCTCGAACCCTTGTTCGGAATATATGTTCTTGGACGATACGGCCTGTAACCTCGCCTCGATGAACTTGTTGAAGTTCTATGATGATGGAAAGTTCGACATTGATGCGTATATCCACGTCACACGCCTTTGGACGATGACGCTAGAGATTTCTGTTTTGATGGCGCAATTCCCATCAAAGGAAATTGCAGAGCTATCCTATAAATTCCGCACGCTTGGTCTTGGCTATGCCAATATCGGTGGGTTGCTGATGAATATGGGCTACAGCTACGATTCAGATGAAGGTCGTGCGATCTGTGGCGCCTTGACTGCGATCATGACGGGTACATCTTATGCAACGTCAGCATTGATGGCCAATGAGCTAGGGCCATTCCCTGGGTATAAGAAGAACGAGAAGCACATGCTTCGCGTGATGCGCAACCATAAGCGTGCCGCCGAAGGGGCAATCAAAGGGTATGAGCAGCTTCAAGTGAAGCCTGTTCCATTGGATCACAAAAACTGCCCAGATCAAGATATGATCAAAGCATCTGTTGCGTCATGGGACGAGGCAGTTTCTTTGGGTGAACAACATGGCTACCGCAACGCGCAAGTCTCTGTGATCGCACCAACTGGAACAATCGGTCTTGTGATGGATTGCGATACAACGGGTATCGAGCCTGATTTCGCACTTGTTAAGTTCAAAAAGCTTGCAGGCGGCGGTTACTTCAAAATTATCAACCAATCCGTACCGGCCGCGTTGGCGGTTTTGGGATACACTGAATCCCAAGCGGCAGAGATTATTTCTTACGCGGTCGGGCACGGAACGATGGGCAATGCGCCTGATATCAATCACACTGCATTGCTGGGTCACGGGTTTGGACAGACGGAGATCGACAAGATTGAAGCGGCTCTTCCAACGGCCTTCGATATTCGTTTCGTGTTTAACCAATGGACGCTAGGCGAAGAGTTCTGCAAAGGCACTTTGGGTATTCCAGCGGCTCAGCTGAACGATCCGTCTTT
>CAZRFT010000204.1:0-2710 GCA_964599255.1 uncultured Neptunicoccus sp.
TGGCCACCGCGTCCAGTGATCGCACTCAGAATATTTCTGCGAAAATAATTTACATTTCTCCCGATGCTACATTGGATGAAGAAAGCCGTAAGCGGTACTTTCAAGTGACGCTTCAAACAACACTGCCCGTGGCGCGAACAATTGCCCCTCTTTCTATCGGAACCCCGGTAGAAGCATTCATTCAGGTGGGGAGTAAAAACCCAATTGCTTATGTATTGTCACCGCTAAGGCGGTACTTGGAAAAGGGATTTTCGGCAGGATAGCTCCTTTAAGAATTATCAATGCCTGCGGCCTCAAATATCCAGTCGCGCACATGCATCGCGTGATCGCTTAGGGGTGTTCGTTTCGACCAAACCAGATAAAATCCAAAACCCGTTTCCCAGGCCCAATCGGTTCGCGCGGTAAGGATCCCTTGTGAAACCAGACGACTTACAACGTGATGCCAACCAAAGCTGATCCCTTCACCAGCAATGGCGGCCTGTAAAACAAGCGCGTAGTCATTCAGGCGTAGGCCGGTGTTTGGGATCGGCTCGGTCAGCCCGAAATGATCAAAGAAATCGGCCCATCCCGGGCGCTCTCTAATCGGTTCCTCTAGGTGCAAGAGCTTTGTCGCCAACAATGCCTTTAATTCCGGCAGTGTATCCAAATCGTGGGATTGTTGGGCAGCGGCGATGGGATAAATTCGTTCAGGCGCAATGAGCTCTGCCTCTACATCTGACCAAGTTCCTTTTCCGCGTCGAATGGCAAGCGACAGGCCCTCTGCATCGATGTTGGGTTCCCGATCAGAAGTTTGTAAGCGAAGATCAATTTCCGGATGACGTGCGTGAAGTCCCGCTAATCTGGGAACCATCCAATAATGGGCAAATGCCGTGCTGGCCGATAGCGTCACATGGGCTTGGGACCCGCGCTGGCTAAGTTCTTGGGCGGAGTTTTTGATTATCTCCAATCCATTGGAGACATCAGCGAAGAGCTTTTCACCTGCAAGGGTTAAGCTGACCTGTTTATGGGCACGCTGAAACAGTGTGACGCCAAGCGCGCTTTCCATCTGTTTCATCGCGGCTGATACAGCGGGCTGTTGTACATTTAATTCCGCGGCAGCCCGCGTGAAACTTCGGTGCCGAGCAGCGGCTTCAAAAAACACAATATGGCGCGGGGAAGAGAGAAGTTTCCAAATTTCTTGCATAAACACAACTTATCCAAAGCATTGCGATTTTCAAGGGTCACAAGAGTCAAGAATCTGTTAAATTGCATGCTGAATACGGGAGGGCATATGGCCAGACGAGCGCGATCTAGACGTGGAACAGGTGGTGCGGAAAATTCCGTTCCAGCCTCCCCACATATTCGTCGTGAATTTGCTTTCTTCGACCCGTTCGATGATGCGGTCATGGAAAAGTTGGAGGCCAAGGTTGATTGGATCCTTGAAGATGTCGGCATTGCCTTTCGCGATGACCCAAAAGCTTTGGATATATGGAAAAATGCGGGCGTGGTACCAACAGGTCCAAATGGTGATTTGATCAAGGCTGATGCAAAATGGATCCGCTCGCTTTGCAAAAAAGCCCCAAGTGAATTTACACAACAAGCCCGCAATCCAGACCGCACCGTGACCATCGGCGGGCGCAATCAGGTCTTTGCCCCGATTTATGGCGCCCCTTTTGTGCGCGATCTTAAGGGTGGGCGGCGTTACGGCGATATGGAGAGTTTCGAAAAGCTTGTGAAGCTCGCCTATTTGCATCCCAATCTTCATCACACAGGGCTGGTGATTTGTGAGCCTTGCGATGTTCCGGTCAGCCACAGGCATCTTGATATGGTCTATACCCATATGCGCTATTCCGACAAACCGCATTTGGGTGCCATCACCGAACAAAGCCGCGCGCAAGATAGCGTTGATATGGCTGAAATCCTGCACGGCAAGGAAGTGATGGAACAGAAAACGGTCATTATGGGGAACGTTAACACCAACTCGCCCCTGCTGGTGGATAAGGTGGTGACCGAAGCCGTACAGACTTATTGCGGACGTGGGCAGGGCATTGTGGTTGTGCCCTTTATTCTCTCCGGTGCGATGGGGCCGGTTTCGACCACCGCTTCTGTGGTTCAAGCCGTGGCCGAGGCGATGATGGTCTGTGCCTTTGCCCAGCTTGTACGCGAAGGTGCGCCATTTGTGATGGGGAATTTCCTATCATCCATGTCGCTGAAATCTGGTGCGCCCACTTTTGGTATGCCCGAACCCGTTATGTCGAATTATGCTGTTGGCCAATTGGCGCGGCGCGCCGGCCTACCACTGCGCTGTGGCGGATCGCTGACGGCTTCCAAAATTGAGGATGCACAGGCGGCCTATGAAAGTGCCGATAGTATGCATTCAACCATGCTGGCGGGTGCGAATTTTGTTTTGCATGCTGCGGGCTGGATGGAAGGCGGGCTTTGCACCGGCTTTGAAAAACTGATCATGGATGCGGATCGATTGGGATCATATCAAAAAATCCTCGATCAATCCTTAGACATCTCGGATGAGGCATTTGCCACGGATGCCTATGCAGAAGTTGAACCAGGGGGCCATTTCTTGGGCTCTGCCCATACGATGCGGAATTACGAAACCGCATTTTATGACGCCGAACTTTCCAACAGTGAAAATGTTGAAAGCTGGGAAGAGGAAGGGTCCAAGGATATGCGCCAACGCGCCTTTGAACGCTGGAATGACATGCTGAACAATTAT
>CAZRFT010000205.1:0-8754 GCA_964599255.1 uncultured Neptunicoccus sp.
CACGTGTCAGCGTGATGCGTTTGCCCGTCCGCGTTATCCCAGAAGCTTCAAGAAAAACATCAGCCATATAGGTGCCATAGCAACCCGCATTCATCTTCACAGCACCGCCAATCGCGCCAGGAATGGTGCGCAGAAAGGTCAGATCAATACCCGCCTCTGCAGCTTTTCGTGCAACATGTGCGTCTAATGCAGCCGCCCCAGCCACAACTTTGTCGCCCTGAATATAAATGCCGTTAAACCCGCGACCGAGCTTGATCGCGACGCCCTTTAACCCACCATCACGTATGATCATGTTTGAACCAACACCAATGGGCATCAGGGGCGTATCCGTTGGCAGGGCGGATAGAAAGGCGGCAAGATCATCTTCGTCTGCGGGCTGAAACATAAAGTCAACCGCACCCCCAACTCGCAACCAAGAGACGCGCGACATCTCAAAATCAGCAGTTAAGGTACCTTTGGGAGAATAATCACTCAACAAGCTCATCTTGGCATATCTTATCGTTCGAGCAGGCCATTGGCCCATGCACTAATTGTGCCAGCGCCAAGGCAAAGAAGCATATCACCCTCGCGGCAGCTAGTCTTAATAAAATCGTGCAGGGCCTTTTCATCCGCCACGCTTACGGCGCCTTTGTGCCCCCTTGCGGTCAGGCCCTCGACTAAGGCTTCCCGTGATGCCCCCTCAATAGGGTCCTCGCCTGCCGCATATACATCGGTAATTCCAATAAGGTCAGCATCGTTGAAACATCCGCAAAAATCTTCGAACAGATCTGATAGGCGTGAATAGCGATGCGGTTGATGCACGGCAATAACGCGACCTTCGGTTGCTTGACGTGCCGCCGATAACACCGCTGCAATCTCCACTGGGTGATGGGCATAGTCATCAATAATCGTCACGCCATCCACTTCGCCGACCCGCGTGAAACGACGGTTCACACCTTTGAATTCTTTCAGCGCGTTTATGATTTCTTCAAGCTTCACGCCCAAATGGCGTGCAACTGCAATTGACGCCAATGCGTTCGAGACGTTGTGATCCCCAGGCATCGGCAACTCGACACCATCAATGCGCGATCCTTCCGCATTCAAGGCCACGTCGAAATAGGCTTTCCCTTGTTTGTAAGAGAGGTTTTCCGCACGAACATCCGCCTGAGCATTAAATCCATACGTGACTACTCGTCGATCAGTCAGACGGCCGACAAGTGCCTGAACTTCTGGATGGTCGGTATTGCAAACGGCAATTCCATAAAAAGGAATGTTAGACGTGAATTGATAAAAAGCATCCCTTAACGCCTCAAAACTTCCGTAATGTTCCATGTGTTCAGGATCGATATTGGTCACCACCGCAATAGTGGCCGGTAATTTGTTGAACGTGCCGTCGCTTTCATCAGCCTCGACAACCATCCATTCGCCGTCACCCATTCGCGCATTAGAGCCGAAGGCATGGATAATCCCGCCATTGATCACCGTTGGGTCCACGCCACCTGCTGTCAACAAAGTTGCCACCATCGTCGTCGTCGTTGTTTTCCCATGTGTGCCGGCAATCGCAACATTGGATTTGAGCCGCATCAACTCCGCCAGCATCTCTGCCCGGCGCACAATTGGCAGACCCTTCGCGCGAGCCGCATCTAATTCCGGATTACCAGGTTTAATTGCCGATGAAATGACAACAACATCGGCATTTTCGACATTCTCTGCCTTTTGAGGGAACGAGATTTCAGCGCCTTTTTCTGAGAGGCGCTCAGTGATTTTAGATGATTTTAAATCGGACCCCGTGACGCGATAGCCGTGATTTAACAACACTTCGGCAATACCAGACATGCCAATCCCACCGATCCCTACAAAGTGGATCGCGCCCAATTCCATCGGCAATTTTGTCGCCGCACTCATTCCATCATTCTTTCGCTATAGCCTCAACCAAATCACTTAAATCTTTGGCCGCATCTGGCTTGGCGACCGATACTGCACTGATTGCCATTTGAGAAGCCCGTTTTGGCGCGCCAAGGACATGTTTGATCTTTTCCGCAAGTCGTTCTGGTGAAAGCTCGGCTTCTTCAATCATAATTGCGGCTCCTGCATCCACTAGGCCACGCGCATTGGCATGCTGCTCGCCGCGAATGGCTATTGCCAAAGGAATTAGGATTGCGGGCCTGCCAATTATTGAAATATCTGCAACCGAGGATGCCCCAGATCTCGAAATCACCAACTGGCATTCTGCCATGCGGTTTGGCAAATCTGCGAAAAATGGCGCTAGAGCTGCGGCAACACCAGCATCAGAAAAGCTTTGCTCTACTTCCTCTGTGTCGGCCTCTCTCACTTGACAAGAAACCCGAAGGTTTTTTCGAAGTTTCGCGGGCAAATGCCCCATCGCCTTTGCGGCCATTTGCGCCACGATCGATGACCCTTGTGAGCCGCCGATCACCAATATCTCCATGGGCCAATCCCCGGGCTCGATATATTGCGCTTCAAGCCGCGCTAAAACAGATGCCCGAACCGGGTTTCCAATATCCACACCCTCCACCCCATCGGGGAGTTCCGTTGGCCAGGTTCCACATGCAACCGCGTCTACGCGCTTTGCAAAAAGCTGATTAACGCGCCCTAACACACCATTCTGCTCATGAATGATGCGCGGGATTTTTAATAGCCCAGCCGCCGCCATGGCAGGCAAGGCAGGATAGCCCCCAAAGCCTGCAACCAAGGCGGGCGGATCGCTCCGCATCGAGAATCGCGCGGAAACGATGCCTGAGACTATCCGAAAGGGGGCAATAAGTTTTGCTAATATTCCGCCTCTGGCAAAAGTCGCGGCGTTGACCACTTCGACTTCAACGGCCTCTGGGAAGCCTCCGCTATACCGCGCACCACGAGGGTCCGTTGACAATTTTACGCGCCAACCTCTGTGTAGCATTTCTTCGGCCAGCGCTTGGGCAGGAAACATATGCCCGCCGGTTCCGCCTGCCGCTATCGTCAGTAGCTTTCTCATGGACACCTAACCACGCTCAAACAATTGCGCCTGTTGGCCACGGTGAATACGCGTGAATGCGAGCAACATACCCATGGATATTCCAGCTGCGACCAAAGAGGAGCCGCCATAGGAAACGAAGGGAAGCGTCATGCCTTTTGCAGGAAACAGACGAACCGCAACACCCATATTGATGATGGCTTGCATCGCAAATAGTGCGGACAATCCTGAACCAGCAAGACGTACAAAAATATCTTGCTCTGCCATCAAACGCATGAAGCTTCGAATGGAAATCACCGCGAAAAGCGCGATGATAACAAATACGGCAATCAATCCATATTCCTCTGCCGCTACAGCAATAATAAAATCGGTATGCGCATCAGGCAGAGCATATTTTACGGATCCACCCCCAATACCAGTTCCAAAAATCCCACCTTCTTGGATTGCATTAGTAGCATAGCCAATCTGCGTCGTCGGATCGATCTCTTGATTTAAGAACCCGTCAATTCGGCGGCGCACATGTTCCGAATTCTGATATGCCAGATAAGCACCGCCGCCCGCCATCGCAATCGCGCCAAGCAGCAAGATAATGGGCGCGCCTGCTACAAAATACATCACCAGCCATGCAAATAGGATCAAGGAAGCCTGACCGAAATCAGGTTGAATTATTAACAATGCCATAACAGCGCCGCAGGTCAAAAAGGAAAGGCGTTTTCCGGGTGGGCCACCCAACTTGAAACTCGCAGCCATTAGCCACGCGCAAAACACGACATAAACAGGCTTTAGAAATTCAGACGGTTGAACAGCGGCAAATCCAAGCGAATACCACCGCACCGCGCCTTTGCCAAAGTCAGTGCCCAACCACGGCAATAAGGCAAGCGTGACCATCCCCACAGCAAAACCCAGAATAGAAAGTCGCCGAATAGTTTTGACCTGCCACGTTGAAACCCAAAGCATTGACAACAACGCAACCGCACCAAAGAATGCCTGCTTGTTCACGTAGAAATAAGGATGAAGATCATTGCGAAGCGCGAGCGGTACAGAAGCAGCCAGCCCCAATAAAATACCAATCGCAAATAGGGATAAGATTGCGCTTAATGACCAACGATCAATTGAACGCCACCATTTTGGAAATCCTGGTTCTTTGGGCAAGTCCTGCCCAGCACCAAACACCATATCTGTCATGGCTTTACCATCCGCTCTGCCTATTCTCACCTCTATCGGGTGATTTTTGAATATATTAGGTAAAAATCTCGTTTTTTTCCAGTTATTTATGCAGCATTTATGCAGATTGGAGAATTTACGCCATCTGCACGTCACAAAACCTCGTTAACTCATTTAAATATCTGTAATTACTAGCTTTTTTGAATTTTTGAAAATGCGTCCATAAAGGCTTCACCGCGACGTTCAAAATTTGGATATTGATCGAAACTCGCCGCTGCTGGGGCTAGCAGGATCACATCTCCGTCGTCTGCCTCTTTAAGTGCCAACTCCACCGCTTTGTCAATTTTCCCGCATTGAATTTGATCCAGGCTGCCCAATTGCGCTGAAAGCTCTGCCATTTCTTCACCAATTAGGTACGCCTTTTTCACACGATCGAATTGCGCGGCTAGGCTTTGGACGCCGCCCTCTTTCATTTGACCACCTACAATCCACCGAATGTTCTCGAAGGCTTTCAGTGATTGCTCCGCTGCATCCGCATTGGTCGCTTTGCTATCGTTAACGAAACGTATACCGTTCACCGATCCCAGCACTTGGCAGCGATGGGGAAGACCAGTGAAGCTTCTTAACGCACCTTCAACGAGCTTGGGCGACAAGCCGAGGCTTCTGACAGCTGCGTAAGCCGCACAGGCATTTTGGTGATTATGAACGCCCGGTAAATTTTCCATGTCGCGCAGATCGATTGATGCGACCTGACGCTCTTTGCGCCATTCCACCAAATGTCCTTTGCGCGCATAGATCGACCATCCTCGCCCCTTCAGTTGACGAGTTGTCGACAGTTCAATTACAGGATCGCCCGTCGCATGATCCTGACGCAAACGGTTCGACAAATATTGGCCTTCCAACTCGTCGACACCAATAATTGCTCGATCAGGATTGCCCAGAATGAAGAGCCGTTTTTTCGCTGCGAAATAGCCGCCCATTCCCCCGTGACGATCTAGGTGATCAGGTGAGAGGTTCATAAACACCGCAATGTCTGGTGCCAAAGACCGGGCAAGCTCCGTCTGATAAGAGCTCAGCTCCAACACTACAATCGAGCCATCTTGCGCGGGCTCTAAATCTAATACACCACGTCCAATATTGCCGGCCATTTGCACATCGCGACCGGCCTCTTTTAGAATATGGGTGATCAGGGCTGTGGTTGTGGATTTGCCGTTCGAACCAGTCACACATATAACCCGAGGTTGCGTGTCGAAACGTTCCCAATCTTCTGTGGCGAAGCTTCGAAAGAAAAGCCCAATATCATTGTCGACCACAGCGCCATGCGCCCAGGCTTTGCTGACGACTGGATGCGGCTTGGGGTAAAGGTGCGGAATTCCTGGCGATAATATTAAAGCCTGAATATCCTCCCATGCAGCATCTTTCGTCAGTTCCGAAATTTCAAAACCTTCTTCTTCGGCCGCTTGTCGCGTCGCTGCATTGTCATCCCATACCACAACATCCGACCCACCCGCTTGCAAAGCACGCGCAGCTGCAAGGCCAGATCGCCCTAAGCCTAAGACTGCGGTTTTAACGCCTTTATATCCGCGGACAGGGATCATCTGAGCTTCAATGTCGCAAGGCCGACAAGGGCCAAAACAAGGGCGATAATCCAGAAACGGATGACAATCTGGCTTTCATGCCAACCCTTTTTTTCAAAGTGGTGATGGATCGGTGCCATCAAAAAGACCCGTTTCCCAGTGCGCTTGAAATAGAGCACTTGAATAATCACGGAAAGTGCTTCGACGACAAAGAGGCCACCAACGATCGCGAGCACCAACTCATGTTTCGTTACAACTGCAATCGCGCCTAAGGCACCGCCCAAAGCGAGCGAACCCGTGTCGCCCATAAACACATCAGCAGGTGGTGCGTTAAACCACAGAAACCCAAGTCCCGCGCCAATCAAAGCAGAGGCGAAGATCAGCAACTCACCCGTGCCTGCAACATAATGCACGTCGAGATATTCTGTAAAATCCGTGCGCCCAACAATATAGGCAATCGCACCCAAAGTTCCGCCCGCAATAATCACGGGCATAATCGCCAACCCATCCAATCCATCCGTCAGATTGACCGCATTCGCAGCGCCTAAGATCACAATGATGGCAAAGGCAAAGTAAACGTAGCCAAGATTGATCAAGACATCTTTGAAGATCGGAAGGGCGAGTTGCCGCGATAGTTCGGGTTCGTGCAAATACGCCGCCCAAATCGCCGCAACCAACGAAATCAAAACCCCAATGCCTAGACGCGCTTTAGAGGAAAATCCCTTGGTCGATTGCTGCGTCACTTTCATATAGTCATCAACAAAACCAATCGCACCAAACCCCAAGGTTACCATCAGAACAATCCAAATAAACCCATTATCACTGCGCCCCCACAAAATGGTGGATAGGATAACGGTTCCAAGGATCAAAACACCGCCCATGGTCGGCGTGCCAGCCTTGGCAATAATATGGCTCTCTGGGCCATCTTCGCGGATTGGTTGGCCTTTTTTCTGTAACTGACGAAGTTTTCGAATAAGAGGTCCGCCAAAAATCAATGACAACGCAAGCGCTGTGAAAAGAGCGCCGCCTGCACGAAATGTTATGTAGCGAAAGAGGTTAAAGACATCGCCCCCGTCTGACAAAAATGAAAGAAAATAAAGCATTAGTCCCCTCGCGTTTTATTCTTTAATGCCGTAACGATTTTTCCCATCGCCGCACCTAAGCTGCCCTTTATCATTACGACATCCCCGTCATGAAGCAAATGGTCAAGCTCGCCTGCCGCCACTTCAGAATTCTCAAACCAAGCGCCCCTAAACTCTCCACCCAATGCATCATGAAGATGCCGCATGCGGGAGCCCACAGTATGGACTTGGGAAAGTTTTGATATGGCTGGATGGTCTGCAAGGCCCGCATGCATCGGAACCTCTTCCTCACCAAGTTCCAGCATATCACCTAAGAAAGCGATGCGCCGACCGCGTGACGATCCTGGTTCGCTCTCCGAAAGGACATCTAGCGCCGCTCCAACCGATGTTGGATTTGCATTGTAACTTTCGTCAATCAATTCAATGGTTTTGCCATCAAAGATCAACAGGGATCTGGCCCCGCGACCATCGGGCGCCGTCCAGTCGGCAAGGTTTAGCATTGCCTTGGCAAGTGGCATATCTACCGCTTCCGCAGCCGCCAAAACCGCCAAAGCGTTCGTCGCGAAATGCGCCCCTGCTGCTTGGAATTTAAAGGCAATTTCTTGCCCGCGCGCCCGCGCCAAACAGGTTGTAACAGCGCCTTTCCCGCTTATTTGAATCAATCTGAAATCGGCATCCTCACTTGAGCCGAATGAGACTTGATTAAAACCATTCGCTGCCTGCTCAACAATTTCAAAGCACTCGATATCACGGTTGAAAATCGCCACGCCGTTTTGGCGCAACCCTTCAAAGATAGCCGCCTTTTCTTTGGCTATTCCCTCAATATCTTCGAAAGCCTCAATATGCACAGCCGCCACGGTTGTTATGATTGCCGCATCCAGATCTGCCATTTTCGCAAGGGGCGCGATTTCGCCTGGGTGGTTCATCCCAATCTCAATAATCGCAATTTCTGTATCAAGTGGCATCCGCGCCAAGGTTAGCGGCACACCCCAATGATTGTTAAAACTCTTAACCGCAGCATGGGTTTTATAATCTGGCGCAAAGACCGAGCGCAGCATTTCTTTGGTTGATGTTTTCCCAACCGAACCCGTGACGCCGATTACGTTCGCGTTGACTTGAGCGCGACGATATTTCCCCAATGCTTCAAGCGCCGATTGGACATCATTGACGATCAAAAGGGGCGCGGTTTCATCAACACCATCTGGAATACGAGAAACGAGGGCCGCACCGGCACCCTTGGCCAGTGCATCCGCCACAAAATCATGTCCATCCCTTTGGTCTTTGAGTGCGATGAACATCTCGCCCGCTTCCATGCTCCGCGTGTCAATTGACAGTCCACTGACGGACCATGCGCCCGTCGCGCGCCCGCCCGTCGCCACAACGGCGTCCTTTGCTGTCCACAACACGCTCATGCGCCCATCCCATCCAAGGCATTGACTGCGATGCTTGCCTGTTCGACATCATCAAAGGGTAAGATTTGACCATTCACTTCTTGTCCGCTTTCATGACCTTTACCTGCAATCAACAATGTATCGCCGGACTGGAGCGCATCCACAGCGCGTAAGATCGCTTCGGCTCGGTCACCAATTTCTGTCGCCTCGAGCGCACCTTCTAGTACCGCCGCACGGATATCACCTGGAACCTCACTGCGGGGATTGTCGTCGGTCACAAAAACCACGTCCGCAAAATCAGCCGCCGCTTTGCCCATCAATGGTCGCTTGGCCCGATCGCGATCGCCACCTGCGCCGAGGACAACAATTAGACGGCCCAGAACATGGGGGCGAATTGCCTTTAATGCAGTTTCAACGGCATCAGGCGTGTGGGCATAGTCCACAAAAACTGCAGCGCCATTTGCGCGTTTCGCGGCAAGTTGCATGCGTCCGCGCACAGTTTGAAGATTTGGTAGGGTGGCAAAAACCTCGCTTGGTTTTGCACCACAAGCAATGACCAAGGCCGCTGCTTGCAAGACATTCATCGC
>CAZRFT010000206.1:0-11234 GCA_964599255.1 uncultured Neptunicoccus sp.
ATCGCGAACACATCGAACAATAAGTGCGCCCAACAGGCACCTTTTCCTTCACAATCGAATAGGTGTCCTCGTATTCGATGTGATGGGTAACACCCATTTTCTCCAAGAACTCTGGCAGGACGGTTGCTGGAAATCCAGGCTGACCTTGATCCAGATTACACGCCAGCAATTCCACCGGCAGTAATCCACGCCACTGCAACTCATGCAAAACCGCCAGCATCGTATAGCTATCCTTGCCCCCAGACAAGCACACCAGCCATTTGGCCCCGCGTTCCACCATGCCAAACTGCTTCACCGCTTCGCCGACTTGGCGCACGATCCTTTTGCGCAGTTTTTTAAACTCCGTTGTGGTGGGCGCCCCTTCGAAAAGCGGGTGTATTTCGCGACTTTCATCCAGCATGGGGCGGCTTCTACGGCAATCGCGCCCCTCAAACAAGCACCGCTCCTGACCCAAATGTGACGCGAAACGGCTTGCCGCCGCCACAGCAGTTCCGTAAATCCAATCCCATGAACACACCAAAGCTCATCGACCCATTTGCACGCGCCATTACATATCTGCGTGTCTCCGTGACGGATCGTTGTGATTTCCGCTGTGTCTATTGCATGTCTGAAAATATGCAGTTTTTGCCCAAGCCAGAGCTTTTGACGCTTGAAGAGCTTGATAAACTCTGTTCCGCCTTCATTTCCCAAGGCGTGCGTAAATTGCGTGTCACAGGTGGCGAGCCTTTGGTGCGTCGCGGGATTATGGAGTTTTTCACCGCCATGTCCCGGCACTTGAAGTCAGGTGATCTAGAGGAATTGACGCTGACGACCAATGGCTCTCAATTGGCCCGTTTCGCAGATCAGCTTGCTGCGATTGGCGTGAAACGTATCAACGTCTCCCTCGATACGCTTGACGGTAAAAAATTCACAGAGATTACGCGTTGGGGCCGCCTTGCTCAGGTCCTTGACGGGATCGAAGCCGCTCGTGCCGCGGGCATCCGCATCAAGATCAACACTGTCGCACTTAAAGATTTTAACGAGGACGAGCTTGAAACACTCGTTTCTTGGTGCGCGGAAAAGGACATGGATTTAACCTTTATTGAGGTTATGCCAATGGGCGATATCGGCAATGAAAACCGTATCGGTCAATATTGGTCCTTGACAGAGCTGCGCCAACGGTTGGGGAACACTTGGACCCTACGCGAAACCGACGAGCGCACAGGTGGCCCCGCCCGTTACGTGCGCCTAGAAGAGACCAATCAAAAAATTGGCTTTATCACACCGCTTTCCCATAATTTCTGTGAAAGTTGCAACCGCGTGCGCCTGACTTGTATTGGCGAACTTTATCAATGCTTAGGCCAAGAGGGCCGTGTCGATCTTCGCAAAATTCTGCGTTCAGGGGCCTCTGAACCCGAATTGATCACCGCTCTCCATGAGGCAATTTCTTTAAAGCCTAAAGGCCATGATTTCGACTATTCCCGCGGGGAACTCGACGGCCAAATGACCCGCCACATGAGCCACACGGGCGGCTAAATTCATTTCTAGACAATAAAAAAGGCGCTCTAAAAAGAGCACCTTAAATTGGCTTTTTTGATATCTTAGCGACCGCGACCATAGCTCGCATCATCTCCCGCTTGAGAGATGATTGCCACGCCGATTGCCAGTACGATCAAAGGTAGCCACGGCGCAGATGCCGCCGGCGCTGTTTCACTGACTTCCGTAATGACAGGCTCTGATAAATCGCCTGCATAAGTATAGACAACGGATGAAATAAAAAGTCCCGCTGTTGTTAAATATTTAAACATCTTTGAATGCCCCTCTATAGTCCATTCTAGATACCATGAACTCTGTTGGTTTTCCAAGAGCAAATTCTAAGCGGAGCTTGGGTATCGCTCAAATGTCGTTCCCCTGAAATAGTCAACCGTTCCGACCAAGCAGAAATATTGTCGAGCCGCTTCTCCAATAAATCTAAGGGCTTTTGTGCGATTAAAGGGAAATACAATCAAACCTAGGAGTAGGCTAAACAGTCCCAAGATTACATACTGGTCGAAGTAAACGAAGCCTCTGATCCAAGAAAAAACATTCCCTCTATATTTCTCGACGATTTTAAGATTTGCGAATTGACGCACCCGCGCGAGATCTAAGTGTTCCTTTAAGCCAGTCCTTGGCGCGCGGCGTATTTCGTAGACGATTACATCAGATACGAAACAACTTTTTAGCCCCACAAAGTGAATGGCGCGGATGTACTCTGTATCCTCCGCTCCGCAAAAATTGAAAGTCATATCATACCTGATCCCCGCCCCATCGCGACCAAAGACGCGCCGCGGGATCATGACTAGTGAATTCCCTGTTCGGAGCTTTTTGCCGTGCTGCCAATCTCTCGGCCTTGGAGGTTCGACGAAGGGGGACAACGCATCCTCATAAATGAATTCATGAACGCACCCAAATAGATCCTTTTCTGGATGCTCATTTATTGCGCGCACATATCCGGTTAGAAATCCCTCATGTACCGTTACATCGTCATCTAAAGATATATACCAATCTGCATTTCTGTTATCGGCCTCGTCCAAACATCGATTGCGCGCATGGGACAATCCGAGTTTGCTTTCATGAACAAGAATGATGGGGTAGCTACAATGGCGCTGCAGATCCGCCTGACGCAAATTTGGTTGTTCTAAATTTTCAACAATCAGAATCGACACATGCAAGCGATCCTGCCTTTCGCAACGTGAAAGCGATGCCAACAACTCTTTTAATTGGGCTTCTCGTCCCGAAGTGCAAACGCCAATTATAGCTTTTTCTTTATTCATTACTTACTCAGTATCGTTGCAATTCGACGACCGAAAGAAAAATCATGAAACGGGATTTGCTTTCGTTGTTGCGCCAATTCCTGGCGATTTTGTATCGGCCCTTAACAGGCGTTTTCGTACTGCTGGGATATTGGCAATCTCAATGCCAGTAAAAACATGCAAAGTGTTCATAAGGGGATCAACAACGGCATGGTCTGATACCCATCCACCCATTGCTAGATAGCTCCGCAGTAACGGTGGCAATCCCTTCAAGCCACGTTTTACAATTGCCTCATCTAATTTCGGCGCCCGCGCAAACTCGAATACATCTGGCGATTTAACTTCGGGCATCCAATGTATCGGACCCAAATGTCGTTCCTTCAATAGTGCAAACGCTTCTTTATGGTGCGAGGCATCTGTGCCGTGAAAAGAAGAACAACCAAATAGCAATTCAACGCTCTGCGCATCCACAATACGTGTGATCTCCGCCCACGCCATGCGTAGAATATTGGGATCACTCACCTCGGGCGAGATACAAAACCGGCCTATCTCCAAGAGCGGGCTTTTACGCGCCTTCAACTTCGTCAGGTCGTAAAACTGCGCCGAGTAAGATTGATCAATTTCTGCCCCATCTTTCAATTCGAAGAGCCGAAACGTACACAGCAACGCACCCGTTTCTTGGTCCTCGATCAAGACGTGGCGGCACAGGGCATCAAAACCATCAGCGTCCAAACCAGAATTTCCACCGTGAAAACAAGCAAAGCGGAACCGTTGGGCGGCTTCGATATCTTTCAAACTCTCCGCAAAACGTGACCGAAGGTGACGGGTTTTTCTTTGTAACATCTTAACCCGCACCCTAAATTCAAGATCAGAAAGATCAAACGCTTCTATTGGAAAAGAGGAATATATGGCCAAAGTCGAAAAAACAGATGCAGAATGGCGCGAACAACTTTCAGATCTTGCCTATCACGTGACCCGCAAGCACGGCACGGAACGCGCCTTTACCAACGACAATTTTCCAAAAGCAGATGGTATGTTTCACTGCGTGTGTTGTGATGCACCCCTCTTTGACAGCGAAACAAAATTCGACAGTGGCACAGGCTGGCCTAGCTTTTACGACACAGCTGGCAAAGAAAATGTTGAAGAGCGTGAAGACCGTTCGCTTTTCATGCGCAGGACAGAGGTTCTGTGCTCGAATTGCGAGGCCCATTTGGGACATGTCTTCCCTGACGGACCAAAGCCGACTGGACTGCGCTATTGCATTAATGGTGTCGCGCTGAATTTCAAAGAAAACGGTTGATTAAAGTCCAGGTATCAAAGCACCAGTATCAATCTGGCCGATATTGCCAAGGATTTGCGCAATAAAGGTTTCACCGCGCACGGGCAGGGCCGTTTCGCGTCGTGCCAATTCGATTATGCGTCCATCCGCAAGTGTGAAAGTCTCTATATTCTCCAGTGTGTCCTGAGCGTTAAAGCTGATCGCCAGAATATCCCGGGAAACAACCTTTGGTTCTCTCGGTCCGAAAGCTGAAATCGTGGTGGCGATATAATAGATATCGCCATCTACAAAATACCCCCCAGATTGTGCGGGGCCCAATAGCTGCTCAACTGATGCCCGTGTGTCAACGCCAGTCACCAATTGATCAAGTTCCTCTTGGGGGGGCATATAGCCGTGCTTTGAAACAATGGAGGCACAGGCAGAGGCAAAGGCAGCAAACAAACCCAACAGGACGGCGCTTTTTAGTTTTGACAGCATTTCCCAGATGTTCCCCAACTCAGCTCAAAGATTCCCGCATAAATAGCCCGAACCCACTGGACACGCAAACATCTTCTTGAAAGGTTGGATGAAAATGGATCTGTCAAATGGCCACCGATAATTTTTCCTCTGATCATGTCATTATTCCCTCAAAGCTGGATGAAAACAAATCTCATGCCTTTTCTTTAAAATGGACGGAAGCGCAGCGGGACGCCTTTGCCCAAGAGCTCGCGATCAGGGCTTTGCCGAAATTCACCGCTGAAATCTCGCTATCGCGAATGGATACCGGCGATTGGTCAGCAAAAGGAAAAATTGGGGCCACGGTCATCCAAGCCTGCGTCGTGACCGACGAAGATGTAAAAACGCGCATCGATGCACCCTTTGAGCGCCGTTTTCTTGCGGATCTGGAGGAGTTTGAAGCCCTAAACCGCTCTGAAACAGAACTAGACGCCAGTGTCGACAGTCTGACAGAGGAAATTGACCTTCAAACTTTGGCCCTCGAAGAGCTTGCCCTGAACCTGCCAAATTACCCAAGAAAAGAAGGGCTAGAGCCCGTTTCGATGACCGCAGAACCCAAAGGTGCAGCACCCCTTGATGACGCAGCAATGAAACCGTTTGCATCACTGGCGGAATTAAAAGATAAATTAGAAAAGAACTAGAAAAACAGGCCATTTTTGCACTTGCGGTTTAAGAATTTCTTTGTATGTTCGCGGCTCATTTCGAGACTCACGGATTTAGAGGCGTTGAAGCGGCGCTACCTGAGGTTTCATCGGGCCTTGCCCACGGATATGAGGATAAGAACATGGCTGTTCCACAGAATAAAATTACCCGCTCGCGTCGGAACAATCGTCGTTCCCATGATGCCCTTGTTGCGGATAATCCGAACGAATGCGCAAACTGCGGCGAACTTAAGCGTCCGCACCATGTTTGTGGCGCATGCGGTCACTATGCAGACCGCGAAGTCGTTGCACTTGTTGACGACATCGATCTGGACGACGACGCAGCCTAAGCCTGCGTCGCGCCTTAAAGTCGGGTGGGTGTCATGACACCCAACGCAACCCCTTCAGGAAAACCCATCACTATTTCCATCGACGCGATGAGCGGCGATCGCGGTGCTTCTGCGGCAATTGCTGCTTTGGCGCGTTCTGCAAATCACAATGACAATATCCGCTTCATCGTTCATGGCGATGAGACTGAATTGAAACCACTTGTGGAAAAGCGCAAACTTTCTGCAATTTGTGAAATTCGTCATACTGACCACGTCATCTCTATGGATGAAAAGCCCAGCCACGCCATGCGCCACGGCAAAGGCAGTTCGATGTGGAACGCGGTAGAATCTGTAAAAGAAGGCGAAGCGCAAGCGATTGTCTCTTGCGGCAATACTGGCGCATTGATGGCGATTTCAATGCTCGTCCTGCGCCGCGTCCCAGGGGTTTACCGTCCCGCGATTGCAGTCCTTTGGCCCTCCAACAGCCCGATTGGATTTAACATCATGCTGGATGTCGGCGCAGATATTCGTGCAGATTCTGGGGACCTCTTAAAATTTGCCCTGATGGGTGCCTCTTATGCACGTAATGGGTTTCAAATTGCCCATCCGCGTGTCGGTCTTTTGAACGTGGGCACCGAAGAGCACAAAGGCCGCCCAGAACTTCATGAAGCGCATGAAAAAATTGGAGAAGCTTTTGCGCGCACGGATTACGAGTTTTTGGGCTTCGTTGAAGGCAATGACATACCATCTGACCGCGTGGACGTCATTGTAACGGATGGATTCACGGGCAATATTGCGATTAAAACCGGCGAAGGCACTGCTGATTATATCGGCAAAGCCATGCGCGAAAGTTTCAAGGCAACCATTCTGTCGCGTATCGGGGCGCTTTTTGCGCTTACTTCGCTTTCGCGCCTCAAGCGCCGTGTCGACCCGCGCCGTCAAAACGGCGGCGTGTTCCTCGGGTTAAACGGTACGGTCGTAAAATCGCATGGTTCAGCCGACGCAACGGGCATCTCGTCCGCGATTAAACTCGCCTATCAATTAGAAGAGATGCGGTTCAGCGAAAAACTGGTTGCACGGGTTGCAAGTGCGGCTGAATTAGATGACACTAACCCAACGTAACAAAGGCCAAAGCGGATGACGGTGATCAGAGCGGTGCCCCGCGGTGTGGGCCATTACTTGCCCGAACGAATTGTCACAAACGATGAATTGGCCGAAATGGTCGATACATCTGATGAATGGATCCGAACCCGCAGCGGCATCGGCCAACGCCATTTTGCAGCGGAGGGCGAACTTACCTCTGATCTTGCGATTAAAGCTGGGAAAGAAGCGCTCGTCGATGCGGGGCTAGAGGCCAGTGATATCGACGCCATTATTTTGGCAACATCCACGCCCGATCAAACCTTCCCATCGACTGCAACCAAAGTTCAAGCCGCCTTGGGTACCACGGGTTTTGCCTTTGATATCCAAGCCGTTTGTGCGGGCTTTGCCTTTGCCCTTGCCAATGCGAATGCACAAATTCTGTCTGGCCAAGCAAAACGGGTCATGGTCATCGGGGCAGAAACCTTTTCGCGCATTCTAAACTTCAAAGATCGCACAACTTGCGTGCTTTTTGGGGATGGTGCGGGCGCCTTGATATTAGAGGCCCAAGAAGGTGAGGGATCAAATGATGATCGCGGCATCTTGGTCACTGATCTTCATTCCGACGGGCGCTTCAACGATATCCTTTATGTCGATGGCGGTGTGTCCTCGACCCAAACCACTGGCGTTTTGGTCATGGAAGGGCAAGAGGTCTTTAAGCACGCTGTCTCCAAACTAAGTGCCAGTGGCCAAGAGGCGATGGAAAAAATTGGGGTCACGGGTGAGGACATTAAATGGGTCATTCCCCACCAAGCCAATATTCGCATCATCAAAAAAGTTGCCTCTAAACTTGGCATCTCGATGGATAAGGTCGTGGTCACAGTGGAACACCACGGCAATACTTCTGCCGCCTCAATCCCGCTTGCCATGTCAGAAGCCAACAAAGAGGGCCGCTTGAACAAGGGCGATATGATCCTTGTGGAAGCAATCGGTGGTGGTTTGGCCTGGGGATCAGCCATTTTCCGCTGGTAGGAAAATCCAAGCGGTAAGCCCCTGATTTGATTGACTCAACAGTTTGATCCCGCCTATTGTGATTGGAATTGAGGGATTGAGATGACCGAAGAAACTTTGACACGCATGGATCTAGCCGAAGCGATTTTCGAAGAGGTGGGATTATCGCGTAATGAATCTGCGGATATCGTTGAAAGCGTTCTACAACATGTCTCTGACGCACTTGTACGCGGCGAGAATGTCAAAATCTCTTCCTTCGGCACATTTAATATTCGTGATAAAAGCGCGCGCGTCGGCCGGAACCCAAAAACAGGTGAAGAGGTTCCAATTTCACCGCGCCGTGTTTTGTCCTTCCGCCCATCGCATACTATGAAGGAGCGTGTTGCGAAGGGGAATAGTTAAGTAGCAGTCAAACGAGGCCAAAAATGGCACGTAAGAAAAAAGGTGCATTTCGCACAATCTCCGAAGTATCCCAATGGTTGGATACCCCAACACATGTCATCAGATTTTGGGAAAGCAAGTTCGACGGGATCGAACCTGTAAAACGTGCTGGCGGGCGCCGTTACTATCGACCCGAAGATTTACCCCTTATTGGCGGCATCAAAACGCTTCTTCATGACGAAGGGAAATCAATCGCTTCTGTTTTGGAAATGATTGAAAGCGAGGGCGAAGAGGCCGTGATTGCTAAATCTCCCGAAGTGAAATTCGAATCTTCGCGCCGTCGTCGCAAATCTGAAAAGAAGGAAGAAGCGCCTGAAGTTTCTGAGACGCTGGAAGAAAATGACGTGGTAGCAGCAGACGATGTGACGACCGCTGCAGCAGAGGAAGAAATAGCGCCCGATCCTGCGGAAGAAAAACTTGTGCGCGAAGAAGAGCCTAGCGCAGACCCATTGATGCTTACCCCGCTTAGTGATGAGGCGCCTACAGACGAAGCCTCTGACGCGGAAGAGCCCGTTGAAGAAGCGCCCGGGGAAGCGACCCCAGAACCGGATCCAGAATTCACTGCAGAATCATCCGCGCGTGATGCAATTGAAAATGCGCTCAGCCAGAAATCGGCAGCGAATAATGAGGTTCTTGTGCTTTCGGTTGATGCAATCAAATCCAAAGACAATATTGATGAAATAGAAGAGCTGTATTTTGACCTGCAATTGATGCGCAATCGGATCAAACGCGCGCTTCGCGAACTTCACTAGTCTTTCGCGCTTGCAAAGCCGCAACCACATGCCTAAATCCAATGCTTAGTCGGGCTATAGCGCAGTCTGGTAGCGCGTTCGTCTGGGGGACGAGAGGTCGTAGGTTCGAATCCTGCTAGCCCGACCAAGAGATTTAAAGAGGGAATGATGCGCGCAACCGGGGTTCTACCAAGCCAAGAGATTGCTGCCATGATTTCAGACGGCGCCATTGCGCTGTCACAATCCCCTGATACCGATCAAATCCAACCCGCATCCCTCGACCTGCGCCTAGGCCACAAGGCCTATCGCCTGCGCGCCTCTTTTTTGGCGGGTCGGGATCGCAAAGTCCTTGATCGTCTCAATGATTTCAAAATGCATGAAATTGACCTTTCCGAGGGCGCGGTATTGGAAAAGGGATGCGTTTATCTAGTAGAGCTGATGGAAGGACTAAACCTTCCTGACGACATCACAGCTGTCGCAAATGCCAAAAGCTCTACCGGACGTCTTGATCTACTCACCCGTGTGATCACCGATCAGGGCATTGAATTTGACCGGATTGATGCGGGCTATTCAGGACCACTTTATGCGGAAATTTGCCCGCGTAGTTTTTCGGTGCTCGTCCAACCGGGTTTGCGCCTCAATCAAATCCGCTTTCGCCGCGGGCAAGTTGTCTTAAGCGATGCAGAGCTTGCCACCCTTCACGACAGCTCCAAACTTGTGGATGGCGAGGCGCAAATTGATGGCGGCCTTGGCTTTTCCGTCGATCTTGATCTGCCCAATGGGTTGGTGGGTTACCGTGCCAAACCGCATACGGGTCTGATCGATCTTTCGAAAATTGGGCATTACGAAATTTCTGATTTCTGGGAAGCGGTCTATACGGATGATAAAACCATCATCCTTGATCCCGGTGCTTTCTATATTTTGGTTAGCCGAGAGGCCGTGCATATCCCCCCCGATTGCGCCGCCGAAATGGCCCCTTATCTCGCAATGGTCGGCGAATTCCGCGTCCATTACGCGGGCTTCTTCGACCCAGGCTTTGGTCACGCCAATGCAGGCGGCGCAGGCTCGCGGGGTGTCCTAGAGGTCCGCAATAACGAAGCGCCCTTCGCCCTTGAACACGGTCAATCCGTGGGCCGCTTGGTCTATGAAAAAATGACAGAAGTGCCAGACGTCCTCTACGGTGCTGACTTGAAATCAAACTATCAGGGTCAGGGACTGAAGCTGTCAAAGCATTTTAAGTCATTCTAGCTATAAGCTGGGTATCGACTTGCCCTCCCCAGCGCACCAAGTGCGACAACCATAAAGATGATCGATGGCAGCAATGCCAGTTCCACGCGACCCGCGGCATCTGCCATCCATCCACCAACAAGCGTCAGCAAGAAAGCAACCGTGAACCCAATCAGCGTCATGCCCGCACTCAAGCGTGTCACAGCTCGACCCTTGGCGATTGCAGGCGGCAGGGACACAATCAAGATCAATTCGATCGTTGCAGTGAAGCCTGCAACCATTGCTGATAGCCATGACAGCCAGCCATCAAAAAGGAAAAAGCCAGCAAGGCCTAAAATAGTAATAACCGCCGACACGGCAATTGGGGCCCGCGCCCCAATCCAATTAGGTCTCATCAAAATCACAAAGGAAGCCAGCAAGGGTGTGGCGTTATAGGCAAAGTGAAACAGCTCCGCCACGTGATACTCACCGCGCGTTTGCAAGATCGACCCTGAATAGGCATTCACCACAAAAAACGCGACCGCCGAACTGGCCAGCAGCATCCCATATTGCCAGACCTTGAAATCATCCCATCGAGGTAGCGACGTCGTTTGGGCTACATTCGGCACACCAGTCTCTTCATCTGACTCTGAAACGCGCAGGAACCAAACAAGCAGGGCAACAAGCGTCGTAGGAATTCCCCACAGGATCAAGGCCGTAGGCCAATCGCCACCGGCCAGCGGCAGCACAATGGGCAGGGTCAGCCCCGCCCCCGTCAACTCGCCAAACATCATCCCGTTTAGATAAACCGCACTGCCAAGCGCGATATGGGTGGGCGTCCAGACCCGCGTGGCTATAGGTAAAGCCGTTTGGAAAATCGCCACCCCAAACCCCATTATGACCGAAACGCTGAACAGCAGCATCGCCGACGGCACTTGCCCCCGTGCGATGGAAGCGACGGTCATGATCAACAACCCACAAACGATGGACGTGCGAATACCAAACCGCGCAATGGCCCAGGCCGCGGGGATCGCCCCAAAAGCCACGGCCAAAACCGGCAGCATGGTCAATGCCCCCTCACCCGCTTCGCCCAGATTAAAACTTTCTGCAATTCGCGTCGCCAATGGCGGGGCCGCAAGGATATGGATCCGCAGGGTCCAACCGACCAACCACAAAACCACCAACATCAAAATAGGCGTTGGTGAGCCAGGTGATTTAGAGGTTCCTTGGGTCATGCCCGCATTCCTTTT
>CAZRFT010000207.1:0-15647 GCA_964599255.1 uncultured Neptunicoccus sp.
GATTATCTACTTCGCACGATAAAAATAGCGACCTATGCGGGCTATGGCATCGTCGCCGCAAGCTTTGTCGGGATGTTCAAGCGAGGCATTGGTGAAGAGAGTAGGACGGCAATTTTTCATGCAAGCCTTTATGCCGCAGGATTGCTGTTTTTGGTGAAGCTGGTCTATTCGCACAAGGTCATCCTGTCGGGCGATTGGCAATATAATTTTATACCTGGGTATTGGGCTGACTTTTTAATGCCAGTATTGCTGTTTTTAGTTTTTATGGCGGCCAAACCAGATTTCTTCCCGCCGATAATTTCAAAACTGGCCCCTTATAGTTTTGGGATTTATTTGGTGCATCCCATCATACTAGCACCGCTCGAAATTTGGCTTTGGGAAGCATCATTAAGCCCCTCTTCATTTGTTGCAATTAAGACGGTTCTTGGAATCGCAGGCGCAACGGCACTTACCTGGGTATTGTCCCGAATTTCCCCATTGGCATGGACTGTGGGGCTAGGGCCGCTTCCCAATTGGCCGTCGCGTAACAAACAAAAACTAGTCGAGGAAAAATCATGAACATGGAAACCGAGCAACATGGTGAAATCACAGTCGTTAAACTTATTGAAGATCGGTTGGATGCGGCCATGGCCATCCGATTTAAAGACGCCCTAAAAAACCTAGTCGATGAAGGTGTGGACCACATGATTTTGGATATGTCCAATGTTGCCTTTATGGACTCTTCTGGTTTAGGCGCAGTTGTTGGTCATATGAAATACATGGGGGCGGAACGGGTATTTCAGATTGCCGGTCTTACACCAACTGTTGAAAAAGTGTTCAAGTTGACACGCATGGATAGTGTATTTCAAATTTTTCCCGACGTCGGCAAAGCTTTGGACGTAGATATGAAAGAGGCAGGATAAGCCCTCGATTTGTCTCTGTTTAAACACAACTTCAATAGCACGGCTGAAAACGTCTCAGCGGCAATCTGTCAGGCGAAGGAATGGCTTCTAGGACGTAATATCGACGAAATTTGTGCAGGTCAGGTTGAATTGGTTTTAGCCGAAGCCGCTAACAATATCGTCGAGCATGCTTTTGAATTCGCGCCAAACGGAAAAGTGGAGCTGCAGATAAGATTTGATGGAAACCATGTTCGCATTCGATTGACAGATAATGGAAAAATTTTTCCAGGCGTCCCAGAGAAAAAAGAAATGCAAGGCGACCAAGTTGACTTCGATAAGCTACCTGAAGGTGGATTTGGTTGGTTTTTGATCCACGAACTCTCCTCCTCAATCACGTACACCCGTCAAAACGACTGTAATATTTTAGACCTCGGTGTGCCGATAAGGGCGGATGCTTCAGCTGCTTGAACCAAAGATAGATAAAACTCTATCGATTTGATCTAGCTGAAGTCTTTCCAAGTTATCCATAAATTTACCCTCCCATCGTTAAACCCTTGAGAAACAATAATTGGTGATGTTCTTTTGGCCCTTGGAAAAATCCTATTTAGCCTCTTTGCCGTTAGCTTCTTATGCCTTTCGGGATTTGTTGTTTATTCCCTTGGCGGCCAGGTCGGTGAAGAACTCTCGGCCCAGCAAGTCACACTTCAAGAGGAACAGCTTGCACGGCAAGAAGCAGAGCTAAAAAAATCCGCGCGGGATGGAATCGCCTCTGAATTCTTAAAAGAGAACCCAGAATATTCAGTTCTTGGATCCTCTGAGGCGGAAAGTTTCAGTGAAAATCAAATTCGGGAGACTTTGCTTCGCGAAAATACCGCTGATGTCGTGGATGTTGCCTCTCTTCCAGCTTTGCTGCGCGGTAACATTCCCACGGAATCCTTACATACAACGCTAGGACTCCCGAAGCGAGTTAAGCCCCCGCGCATGTGCGAAATGCCGGCGGATTACTTTGAAAAATTAGAAGCGAGCCAACCTAATCTCGAGCCCGGCTATGTTGAAAATAATGGCTATGTGCGTCGCTATAAACCACGTCGTGGGTTCCTAACCGATCGTGAAATCATGGCGGCTCGTGTGGCGTGGGGATATTTTGAGCGCTTTACGCAAGAGACGACGGGGCTCGCAAATTCAGTTGGTGGTTTCCCATCGACGACCTTGTGGGATACGGCATCCTACATTAGCGGCTTGGTTGCTGCCTATGAACTGTGCCTGATCGAAAAACCAGAGTTCGACAAGCGCATCTTAAAACTTCTAACGACGTTCCGAAATATTGAGCTCTTTAGAAAGGAACTGCCGAATAAAGTGTATCACACCAAAACGGCGGAACAGGTAAACTATGCTAACAAGCCAGGTGAAATCGGATTTTCAGCTCTTGATATTGGTCGATTCTTGGTTTGGATGCGAATATTGCGCAATCGTTATCCCTATCTAGCTAACTCGATTGATAACGTGCTGTTGCGTTGGGACTATTCTAATGTTGTTAATGAAGACGGGGTCATGTTTGGCGCCTTGGTTAACAAAAAAACCCAAGAGACAGTCTATGCGCAGGAAGGTCGATTGGGTTATGAAGAGTATGCAGCTAAGGGATTTGCGCTGTGGGGGTTTAAACCGTTTTTCTCACATCGCGCGCAGCCTTATTTGACAACAAATATCTTTGATGTTCGCGTTCCCTACGATGGTCGGGATCCACGTGTATTCAAATCTCAAAACTATGTGGTGACAGAATCCTATCTTCAAGACGGCTTGGAGTTGGGTTGGGACCTCCCTCATGATGACGTCACGGGCGAACGAATTCATTCCGATGGTTGGCGCGCGGAATTTGCTGATCGTATCTATCAAGTGCAGCACAATCGATTTGAGCGCGAGGGCTTTTTGACGGCGCGTTCCGAGCACAATGTCAAAGGTGCGCCCTACTTTACCTATGATACAATTTTTTCTGACGGTTATCCTTGGAATACTGTAACTCCTCGCGGCGATTATTCACCTGATCACGCGGCTGTTGCAACAAAAGCTGCCTTTGGCATGTGGGCCCTTTGGGACACCTACTACACCGATATTCTCTATGACGCGATTATCGAGCTCTACGATCCAGATCGAGGTTTCTATGAGGGTATTTATGAAGGGGGTGGGGGCATCATCGAAATTCAAACGGCCAACAATAACGGTATTTTGATGGCTGCACTTTTATACAAAGTTCAAGGACCGATTTTGACCCCAGGTCCTGGTGGGTCGGAGGTTTGGTACACAAAATTTCGGGACAGATCGATCAGATTGAAGCGCAACCTACCCGATCCACCCCAACAAGCAGATTGGCTTCCCGCCTATCGGCTTCCCGCGCAATTGGAGGATACAGAATGAGATTTCTATTCAAGCTTTGCCTCGTGATTGTGGCCGCTATTGCTGCATTGGCCGCACCACTCCACGCTCAGTCCGCTCAGCAAGAGGGCTTTGAAAACACAACGGAAATCCTGGATACCGGTATTCTATTTGCGATTGGTGCGCGAGAGGCGGAGCAAGCCCTACGAAGCTCTTTTGGCTGGCCAACCTTTCAGGAAGGGTTTGTAGATCAGGTCTATTTTCGCTTCGATCCCGATGGCTATGCCCGGTTTTCACCAAATCCGCGGCTGGATGAAAATGTCTTTGAAGTCGTATGTGCTGGTGCTTCAACCGCCTGTCGGGCGCAAAAAGACCATCTTCAAATTGGTTTAACTGCAACAAATCAAATTCAACTGTTGATCCAAGGTCATACACCTCAAGATCGTTTCTTTGTCGCAGACGAGACGACCGAACTCCCGCTTCCGCCATCCGTGCTAGAGCCATTGGAACCGCGGATGGAATCCCTTTTGGCAGCGGGTGGCAATCTGATTATTAAACGCGAGAAAGAAGTTATTAATACCATTTCTCTTGCTGGTCTTTCACCCGTTATGACCTATTTGCGTTGGGTGGCGAATGCTCAGGATAGCCGCGTATTCCCACGAGGTTGGCCGGTTCCTGCCACTGCATCAGCGGCCCAGACAAATGCTTTGACTCAACCCGATTTGTGGCAATCGCCGGCGTCCGGAACTCGGGTCACGCAGACGACTTTTCAAAATCAACAAAACGCGGGTTTAACGGGGATTGATAACTTTTCAACTGAGGGGAGAAACCAACAAACGGTCGGATCGCGGGATTTTCGCGCTCAGGATGGAACAGCTATTCAGGGAAGTGGTGCGTTCGGCACTTCAACTGACCAATCTGCCGACTTTGGGGTAAATGGTTCGGATTTTCCAAATGATCAGAATTTTCAGGCATTGCATGCAAGTATCAGGGCCTTGCAGGCGGAGCTCGCGCGACTAAAAAACCAACCTCAAGTGAGACCCGACACAGAAACCCAATCCCTTTCGAGTGATCCCCAATCCGTCTCAGAGGTTCAAATACGTCCTTCAATCCAAGCGGATTACACGAACAAAACTTTGGCTGATTTTCAGATGTCTGAAATTGACCCCCAAAATAGCGTGGGATCCATTGGCTCCGTTGGGAGCAGTCAGGACCTTATTAGCATTCTCAACCGGCTTGCGGTGATGGAAGCAAGAATTTTGAGATTTGAGTCAGACTTGGCCAAGTTCACCCATCTCGTGGATAATCAACTCTCTGAGTTGCGCGAAATTGAAGCCAAAACCAACCCTGGGTCAATGGAATTGAACAACTCTGCAGAATTCGCTGAGGGTTTGGAGCCGACAGATGCGACCTCACCTTTGGAGAAACTCCTATTGCAGCGACTGGGAAACGGCGAAAACCTTAGCGAAGATCAGTTAAGCAAATTGGAAATTAGTGCAAAGGAGCCAACGACGGCAACTGACCAAGAAGCGTTGATCCGACAATTGCTCCAAAGGCTAGAACAATCGGAACCGGCAGCCAATCCTGAATTCAATGCCACTTCGGGGGGCTCAGAAACGGCAGCGGCTAGCGAAAATGGACAAACGCAAACCATTGTAGAAAGCGAGGGCTTTGTCACCCTGTCAGACTACATCAATCAGATCCTAAATTCCGATACCGCGAATTGAACAACCACCTGTACCATTTTGAGAAATCGTAAGCGATGAACCAAACAAATAGCGAAGCCAATATTATCACGCAGTTTCTATCCATCTCCGATTGGCGCGAGACCTGGGATGCATATGTAAAGCGCGCGGAAGAAAACGTTGCCAAACAAGCCGATGCACCACCGAGTTGGGTCCGCTTTATTGCGGGTGCGTTAGGGTTCTTTTCATCAATACTTGCCCTTGGAATACCAGCCATTGCGCTATTGATCTTCGATCGAGTGTTGACGTCGGGTGACGCCAACGCTTTGTGGCCTTTAACAGCACTTGGAGCGGGCACAGTACTGTCGGTTTGCTTGATTGATTTGATGCGTATGCGCGCTTTGGAAACCTACTTCACGAACGTGCGGGGATTGGTACTTTACCAAGATAGCTGTTTTGCCATGTTTTGGGCTATTTTGTTGGCGTTTTTACATCCTGCACTTCTTGCTATTTCAGCTATTGTTGCCATCACGTTATTTGTGCTCTGGCGATTTCGAAAGCCCAATTTAGAAACCCGAATGGGGATAGGGTCAGGTAAGCCCGTCGACCCCGTACTTGCCGACAGCGTTGGTTTGGGAGCAGCCTATCTTCAACAGGTATCAGACGGGCGCATTCAATCAAGAGAGCAGCCAGATTTCCAAACCATTGGGCAGGCTTCTTGGCTGAACTTGATTTCGCTCTTGGCTTTGATTTCAACACTCACACTGTGCGCCTGGTTGGTTGTGCAAGGGAGCATAACACCGGGCATAATGGTTGCTGCGATATTTTTAAACCAACAAGTCATTTCCGTTTTTGTGCGCTTCTTCCAAGTTCAAACTTTAAAGGAGCCGAAACAGGATTTTTCTTTTTTACAGCTTGTTGAATCAGGTGAAGCTCGTAAAAAAGTGCCGCCCGCATCGGATGCCGAAGTTGATTTTCTTTCCATCCAAGAGCTTGAAGATTTTGGATTTGCAGCGTTCTCTGCGGATTTGTTTCAGGGACTTTGTCTTTCTCTGATTGGGCCGAGCGGCTCTGGAAAATCTGAAATTCTCCGCGCCATTGCAACCGGTCAATTTGTTGAAGGTAAGATCTCCTTTAGAGGGCGAAATTGGGGCAGGAACCACGGGCGATACCCGGCACTTAGCTATGCGTCCCCAGAGCCCATTCTTCTTACCGGAACACTGGTTGAAAATGTCACCTGTTTCGACCCTCGAGCCAGCGCGTTGGACGCGATTGACTTGATCAGAAAGCTCGATCCGTTCGAAGATGTGTTCCGTGACAAAGATTTTATGAACGAGGGGGTGGATGCCTCAAACAATGCCCAGGCGCAGATCATTTCTTTGGCGCGCGCATTTTGGTTGCCAAATGATATCATCGTCCTCGATCAACCAGAAACTTTTCTTGATAAAGCGTCGCGATCGGCGTTGATGTCATTAATTCTTCAGGCCAAAACCGAGGGTAAAATTGTCATCATGTCGACTGATGACGACTATTTGATGTCTGTTGCTGACGAACTGGTTAAACTAGAGCGCGGCGTGGTCACAGACCGAGGGCCGATGGATGAAGTGTTAAGCCGCCATCATCAGAGGTGGGTTCGCGTATCGTTCAAACCGACCAAGCGCGAGGCCTTTCGCTTGACCCTTTGGCTGGAAGCGCAATTCCCCATTGGTATGAAATCAGAACTTAAAGAACGAGTAAAGCAGACGGCGCAAGACATGCTGTTTTTTGCACCAAGAGACGAAGAAATTGGTGACGAGGAGATCCTATTTGACGTTCGAATGACTCCCCGAAACGTGGATATTACAATGCATGATCGGGGCGATGTCGCTGGCCTAGATAAATTGACTGATGAAGAAAGCCAAGAATACGGACGCGTTATTGAGCAAGCTGAGGGATTTCAACAAACCCTGCGTCAAGGGTACCGTCAGATTGCGGTTCATCTCAATGATGAGCGTCAATCCATCGACGCTGAGGCTTAAATGGGCACTCAGGAGAAAGAAGTACCCAACGGTCCAAAGCGATCAGGTCGCATTGCGCTTGAGCGTGGATTAAAATCTACTATTCGACGCAACAGTATTGCTGTTGGTCTTCTTGCTTCTGGATTTTTTGTTGTCGCGGCCAGTCTGATATATCTTATTTTGGCTGTAGATAGAATTACGGTTACCCAACGGGTGGAACTGCAAGGAATCGTACGGGCTATTGAACATGCACAACCGGTTTCACATCCCACAGGAGGTGAATTGCAGTCTTTGTTTATTTCTGAAGGCGAAGTGGCGAGGGAGGGACAAATTCTTGCCTCTCTAGACACAAGTGATTTGAGAGAGGAACTCTTGTCGACGCGGCGAAATGTGGTCGAATTGCTCGTCCGTGCTCAGTGTCTACGCGCCTTAAAACGGGGGGAAAGCGAATTGGTATTAAGCGATGTGCTGAAGCAAGTTTCGGGCAAGATGCGGCAATTGCGTGAAATGAAACGTCAGGTCCACAGTTGCACAACCGAGCTTCAGGCGCGCGACTTTGATCGCGTACTTGAACGGCAAATAAACAACGCTCTCAAAGAAGTAGCAGATCTTTATGAACGCAGGGCGCAAACAGCAATTTTAATCGCCACGGAATTAAGGTCGGCCAGCGTGAAAGAAAAATCTGATCTCTCTTCAAGGATCTCCAATTTTACAGAAATGGACAAGATCTTAGAAATCGGGGCGCTTGCCAAAGAGAAACGCATTGCGTCTGAGAGTTATGATACGCAGCTAAACAAAGCCCAGCTTAGATTTGAAGATGATATTACAAAAGAATTAGGGGTCATCACCGATCGATTAAGCTTTGCACGAGAGGAGCTGTCGCGGTTGGAGTTCTTGCTCGAAGACAAGTTTATCTATGCGCAACATTCAGGACGCATTCAGCGGGTCCGCATTTCTGAGCCTGGAACGCGCATAGCCGCGAATGCGCGGATAATGGAAATTGCTCCGCTAGAAACGGATTTTGAATTGGCCGCGGAAGCCTCCGTCGTAGATTTGCCAGATGTTTATACGGATCAGATCGTTATGGTCCAATTGGCGGGCGCTGCGGCGGGGGAGAAATGGGTTCCTGCAAAAATAAGCGCGATCTACGCACTATCCCAAAATAAACGTCGCATCATGATACATCTTGATCGTGAAGATTTGGTTCGTCGCGATTTATTGGACGGGGACCGCCAGTTGGTAGGATTAGGGGAAGAATCAAATGCCTTGATTTCTATCTCGGCTCAGCCAATCGCCATTATCTTTAAGTCAATACTCAACGATCTAATTCAAAGCAGATCGGAAACAATCAGAGCACTGCTGGCCCTTAACTAAAGCATCTCGAGCACTTAAGACACGACGGTTTTTTGCTGGCTTGTCGGAGGCGGTTGGTCGTGGCAAAGTTTCGGCTATGCAGAGCAAAGATTTTTTTAATCCAATTTCCACCGCTGAAGAACAATTCTTAAAGTCCTGTCACCTTGGACACCGCATCGAAATATCGAGCGACGGGTTGGATGCCTCAGCCACAGATATACAAATACGTGCTGAGCTCTTGCGGGCCATTCTGTTAAACGAGCACCCCAAAATCAAATTACCCAGCAAGGGACTGCGCGTAAAAGGGGCCCAAGTCATTGGACGGCTAGATCTTCAAGGCGCGACAATTCCCTATGATATTTCATTAACGTCCTGCGTGCTCGAAAAGAGTCCAAATTTGATAAATGCGCGGCTGCGCGGCCTTCATCTTAGCGGCTCACAATTGCCAGGAATTATTGCCGATCATGCCTATTTTGAAGGATCAGTTTTTTGTCGTTCGGGTTTTCACGCCGAAGGTGAAATTTCTTTACCTGGCGCTCGTATTTATGGAGACCTTCAGATATGTGACGCAGAAATTAACTCACCAACGGGTTTTGCGATTTTTGCGCCTTCCTCCCAAATTTCCGGTTCTGTGTATCTCGGCGACTACCCATATGATGATCAAACCACCAAGCTTTCGGTCGATGGCTCTATCCTTTTTACATCCGCGACCATCAGGCGTGATTTTTATTGTTCGCATACCGCGATTTATTCCGGAGCTGGCCCTGTTGATGCGGTCCAAACTGAAAATACGGGCATCGAGAGCAAGGCGATGGCGCTATCGTTAAATCGTGCTGAAATCGGCGGCGTTCTTTTTTTCAAAAGTAATCAGATTACCCGAGGGATTGTAAATTTCGCGGGCTTGGTTGCGCGCCGTCTAAACGATGATCCAGCCGATGAACGCGAAAACTTCAAGCTTCGTCTAGATGGATTTGACTATCAGGCCTTTTCTGATCAAGCTGATCTACGACTAAAAAGCCGATTGGAATGGTTGCGCAGACGTCCCACAGATCTTGAGTTCTCCTCTCAGCCCTATGAACATCTGGCGGCAATATTATCTAAAATTGGTCATCGGTCTGATGCGTTGGATGTGCTTTACGAAAAAGAGCGCTTTCGGAATCAAGCAAACAGAGATGTCTTGCGACGAGAGCGCCGTTCGCTGTGGGCAATCCCCTTGCTTTGGCTAAATGATTTTATTTTGCGCACGATGATTGGATACGGCTACAGACCGTTTTTGGCGCTTGTTTGGGGTTGTGTTTTGATTGGCGCGATGTCGGTGTTGTATCAAAAGACTTGGGATGCGGGTGATTTTGCGCCGAATGCCGCGCCAATTCTTATTTCTGAGGACTGGATTGAAGCGACCCTAAAGCACCCGTCGAATCCTGCTAAATTTTGGTCCAATCAAGGTGAGGCAGGGCAGGACTATGAAACCTTCAATGCGATTGCTTATTCAGCGGATATTCTTATCCCGATTGTTAATCTTGGGCAGGAAGAGGCTTGGGCACCTTCCACAACACGTTCGTATTGGGGAAAGCAAGCGTGGTGGGTACGGTGGTTTGCGAAAGCATTCGGTTGGGTAATAACCGCATTGGGCGCAGCGGCTATTACCGGTGCTATCCGTAATCAATAGGCGCTAAAGTAGCCAAGCCAGAAAAACAAGAACCGCAATCAGTCCAAATATACCGAGCCACGCTCGGTTCAATACGATAACTGCTTCGTCGATATCCTTTGCATCCATTTCTCTGCGGCCTTGAGGGTTGAGAAAGGAATCCTGGCTCATCGTTTGACCGTCATAAGAGCGGGGGCCAGATAGCGCGACACCCAATACGGCAGCCATTGCCGCTTCTGGCCAGCCCGCATTGATGGACCGATGTAAATCAGCGTCGCTAATCATAATATCGAAAGCTTCTTTTGAGCGATAAATGAGGCAAAACAATCCACCCGTTAATCGAGCGGGTACAAAGTTCATCACATCATCGAGACGCGCAGCAGCTTTCCCAAACTGCGCATATTTTTCAGTATGGTGTCCGATCATACTGTCTGCGGTATTTACAAGCTTGTATATGATCAGCCCTGGGAGCCCTAAAACAAGAAACCAAAAAATGGGTGCAACGACTCCGTCTGAGAAGTTTTCAGCAGCACTTTCAACAGCTGCGCGGGACACATCAGAGGCATCCATATGCGCAGTTGAACGGCCGACGATGTAAGACACTTGCTGTCGTCCGCTTTCTAAACTTTCGCCGAGACCTTGCGATACATTTTGGACATGCTTGATCAGTGAATTATGGGCCAACAGCACGGAGGCAACAATCAATTCCAAGATTCCGAAATCCGGAATTTTGCGAATTATCCAGCCCAGTGCGCCACCAACCAGGACAAGCAAACCAACAACAAAAATGCCTTTGGCAAATCGCAACCCGCCAGAGTTTAGGCGTTCGTCCAAAAACTGAATGACTTGACCCATCAGCACCGCTGGATGAGGGTATCTTCGCCAGACTTCTGGCGGGTCGCCAAAGACATAGTCAATAATGATCGCGACAAGGAGTATTTGAAGTCCGGTCATCTACTGAGTTACCAATTTCAATTGTTCAGATTCTTACCCAAGCAGATAAGATAGAACCTTCTCTTAAATTGCTAGTCCAAAATTGGCAATTTTCCACGCATGTGGCCTTTGAGCGCCTCAGGGCGTTCCCGCCATGGAACCACGCCATCGTCGGTGTGATGATACAGGCGCGCAAATTCGACAATTGCGTTCGCCTTTTCTTCGAGCGGATCAAATCGGCCAAAGAGATATGCAAATTTTCCGCTCTCTTGAATTGCTAGGTTGCAAGCCTCTTCGCACCCAGCAAGGCAACGAAAACGCTTCACCTCAACCTCTTCAACCTTATTCGCAGCGATGCTAACCAAATCCGCAAAAACCTCACCATCGCGGATATTTTCAGGTGCAACGTCTTTGCGTTGACAAGTCTCGCATACATGAATCACGGTTTGAGGCATCAATATCTCCTTTGATCGCAGGGCTGTTTACCCAAAAAAAACAAATTGGCCACCGCTGTTTTAGTAATTTCTTAACCAGTTATTTAGCAAATATTCACTATGGGGAGGAAAGTGAATGAAGATACTCATCTATGAGGATACGCGGCAGCAAGGATTAATCTGGCAGCGGTTTTTACTAAGACTAGGATATGAAGTTCATCTTGCAACCAGTGTTGAAGATGCAGCTGAATATCTTTCCAAGGGAAATATTAGTACCTTTATTGTCGATGATCGAGACGACATGGTCGGCATCACGACGCTGACTGATCTTGCAAGTTATGCAAATCCAGACATCTCGATTATTGCGGTGACTTCAGGTCGGTTTTTCACCGATGGTACCATCTTCAAGCTTATTCCCAATATTCGAAGTTGCATCAGCCACCAAATTGAATTGGATGATCTCGGGGCAATGGTGGATCACTATAGCGAGGAATCTCGCCCTAGCCCCGCCCATGCGGGGCATGCCAATCGATAATAGGGTTTATCGGGACAATTCGGTGAGGATTAATTGACTCGTGGCTATAGTGGTAGTGGCGAATAATATGATCAAAATGGCAGGTGCCAGCCACCCCATCCATTTGGTAAAGTTCTCGGGCAAAGGCCCAAATATTTGGATAGTCTTGAATGCGTTTACGATTACATTTGAAATGAAGGACATAGACGCTGTCGAAACGCACCAGCGTCGTGAACAAGCGCCAATCAGCTTCGGTTAAGATTTCACCCATCAAATAGCGCGATTGCCCTAGACGCTCTTCCGCCCAATCCAGCGCTTCAAACAAAGCAGTCACGGCTTCGTCATAGGCTTCTTGCGTTGTAGCAAATCCCGACTTGTACACCCCGTTGTTGATATCGTGGTAAATCCGGTGGTTCACAGGCTCTATAGCACCACGCAATTCTTCGGGCCAAAAATCTATGGTGTTGCCCGTTATGTCATTAAACGCTGCGTTGAACATTCGGATAATCTCAGAAGATTCGTTGGACACAATTGTGTCGGTCTCTTTGTCCCAAAGAATTGGAACCGTGGCTCTGGTTGAAGCTTCGACGTCAGCTTTCGAATAAATTTCATGAATGAAGTTGGAGCCGAATAATCGATCCCCCTGCGCTGGACCATCAGGAGCAAAGCTCCACCCATTTTCCATCATATCTGGGTGAACGTAATCAACGGAAATATGTTTTTCTAACTCTTTGAGTTGTCGAAAAATCAAAGTGCGATGCGCCCATGGGCATGCCAAAGATACATAAAGATGGTAACGACCACTTTCCGCTTTGTAGCCTGATTTACCGCTGGGGCCTGCTTCACCATCTTTGGTGATCCAATTTCTAAAAAGGGCATCGGCGCGTTCAAATTTACCTTTTGTAGATTTTGTGACCAAAGGTTGCGTCACCCATTTTCCATCTATCAACATGCCCATCTTCGGATCTCCTTTTGAGGCTTTCGTAATGTGGCGTACGCGTAAACTCAATCGAACGCAGTGTTTGCAAATACGAAACAATTGTCGCCTTTGCCTCGTCGAAGGGCGGGTTCGGATTTGCAATTTATAGTTATATTCGCTAGCTGCAAACCAGACGGTGCTTTAACAGCCGGAAAGGTGCTTGCCTTCAGATCGACCTAATCAAGGGATCATGGGCAGGATCGTCAATGATGGACGCATGCGTTCCGCTTTTCCCATGGACAGAAGGAAAGAACACATGCGATTCGTAGTTTCTATCGCACTATTAACACTTCCGAATTATGCCTTTGCGCATGTCGGTCATTTGGGTGACGTGGCGAACCACAGCCATTGGATCGGCCTTGGCGCTTTGGTTCTTGCTGGGCTTATCGGATATGCTGCGAGCGGAAAATCTTCTGATGAAAAAGAAGAGGAAGAGGCGAACACTGAAGCGGATGCGAAGGCGTAAAGATTATGGTTCGCCAATTGCCATATGAACGGGATCCTGAAGAGATATACCGCCAATCCTTTGCGACCGTCGCGCATGAAGCGCGCCTGGATCGGTTTCCGGTTGGCATGGCAAAGCTTGCCACCCGGGTTATCCATGCTTGCGGGATGATCGAGATTGCGGACCGGTTAGCGTTCTCACAGATGGCATTTGAAGCTGGGGTTGATGCATTAAATGATGGTGCGCCAATATTATGTGATTGTGAAATGGTCGCGGCTGGAATCATTCGTCGCCATTTGCCTCGAGAAAATGAGGTGATTGTAACCTTGAACCAACCAAGCGTTCCTTCATTAGCTAAAGAAATTTCCAACACACGGTCGGCAGCGGCAGTTGAGCTGTGGAAGGATAAGGTTGCAGGCTCCGTTGTCGCGATCGGGAATGCGCCAACGGCATTGTTTCATCTTCTAGAACTCCTTGATGGCGACTTTCCTAAACCCGCCGTAATCTTGGGCTTTCCTGTTGGATTTGTCGGGGCTGCAGAAAGTAAAGCGGAATTAGCCGACCGCCCAAGAGGGTGTGAATTTGTAACCCTACGCGGACGCCGCGGCGGATCGGCAATTGCGTCAGCCGCAGTCAATGCGGTTGCATTGGGGGCGGGCGACAAAGGATGACGAAGTGGCTTTCCGTGATTGGCATTGGCGATGATGGCGTGGCTGGCCTGGCGCCTCGATCCCACGAATTGTTGGATCAAGCAAAGACCGTTATTGCAAGCAAGCGAATTTTGCAGAACCTTCAAACGAGCGCCCATTGTGAGACTTGGCCCACACCGTTTGATAGTCTTATTTCGTATATTGAAAACGAAGCAGAACGTCCGGTCGTGGTATTGGCGACGGGTGATCCATTGTGGTTTTCGGTTGGCGAAAAACTTGCCGATACTTTTTCACTCGAAGAATTGGAATTTTCAACGCATCCATCCTGCTTTCAATTGGCCGCAGCTAAGATGGGATGGTCAATGAACTCATGCACGTGTTTGTCGATCCATGGGCGGCCGATGGAATTCGTTGCACCTCATCTAGCTCCTAACTCGCGGCTACTGGTCATCGGATCGGACCCGCAAAGCGCCATGGAGCTTGGTTCTTTTTTGGTTTCTCGGGGATACGGAGCTTCAAAAATTTTTGCCCTTTCACATTTGGGCGGAGAAGAAGAAACTATTCATTCAGGCACCGCTTCAAACTGGAGTGAGGAAACTCCTTCATTCCACGTTCTTGCCGTTGTGTTAATGGCGGATGAGAACGCTTTGATACTTCCAAAATCAGGCGGATTACCCGATCGCGCATTCTCCCATGATGGGCGTATGACGAAGCAAGTTGTTCGCGCGGTTACGCTTGCAAAACTTCTGCCATCTCGTGGCGCGCTTTTGTGGGATATCGGGGCCGGCTGCGGTTCAATCGCGGTGGAATGGATGCGATCTGACATTACGGCAAAGGCGATCGCATTGGAACCACGCGAAGATCGGGCCAAAATGATATCGACGAACGCAAATAATCTGGGTGTTCCAGAATTGAAGATTGTTGAAGGAGCAGCCCCAAAAGAACTTGCATCCTTGCCTGATCCCGATGCGGTTTTCATTGGCGGCGGCTTGACGCCCGGAACCCTTGAAATCTGTCGAAATCGATTGAACGTTTTGGGGCGCCTGGTTGTGAACGCTGTGACTTTGGAGTCTGAGGCAATCCTTCTAAAAGCTCACGCAGATTTTGGTGGCGAGCTTGTTCGCATTGATGTGGCAACGGCGGATCCTGTGGGACAAATGACTGGCTGGCGCCCAAACATGCCCGTGACACAATGGAGTTGGATTAAAAGATGAATGGCAAGCTCTTTGGTGTTGGGGTCGGCCCGGGCGACCCCGAACTTATCACGCGCAAGGCGTGGCGGTTGATCGAAAACGCCCCGGTAATTGCGTATCCTGTGCTCGAAAATGCAACGAGCTTCGCGCGTCGTATCGCGGAAGATGCAATTTCTGATCATAGCCAAGAGATCAAGATCATAATCCCGATGTCTGTTGAGCGTGCGCCGGCCCAAGCAGCCTATGACGCGGGTTCGGTAAAAATTTCGGAAGCTTTAGAAAGTGGCAAAGACGTTGTCGTTCTTTGTGAAGGTGATCCATTTTTCTACGGCTCGTTTATGTATTTGCATGCGCGCCTTCAGGATCGATATGAAATTGAAATCGTTCCGGGCGTTAGCTCAATCACGGCTTGTGCAGCGGCCTCACATATGCCTCTGTCTGCAAGAAGCGAAATCTTAACCGTCATTCCCGGCCCACTGGAAGGTAATGAATTGCGCCAAGCCATTGCGGGGGCGGAGGCGCTTGCGATCATGAAAGTGGGGCGCCACTTAAACAAGATCAAATC
>CAZRFT010000208.1:0-1291 GCA_964599255.1 uncultured Neptunicoccus sp.
GGATGATGTTTGGTTTCCGGACAAACTTGGCCGCGCGATAAGCCATCTCGAGGAAATAAAAGGCCCCGCGCTATATGGATCAAGAACAACGCTTGTGGATGATAATTCAGAAGTGATTGGCGGGTCGGCTCGCCCGCGCCATCCACTCAGCTTCAGAAATGCCCTGGTGCAAAATGTCTTTGGTGGAAACACCTGTGTGCTAAACCGTGCGGGGTTTGAAGTTTTGGCGCGCGCGCAAAATGGCGGCTACATGTTTGATTGGTATCTCTATCAACTAATGGCGGGTGCCGATGCGGCGTTAATTTTTGATCAGGAACCCTCGCTTTTTTACCGTCAACATTCACTGAACCAAATTGGGGCAAATCAAGGATGGCGCGCGCGATTAAGAAGGGCGCGCCTAATGGTTTCGGGGGAGTTTTGTCGCTGGAATTCACAAAACATCCACGCTCTTTGGCGGGATCGCGCGCTTCTAACGCAACAAAATCAAAAGCTTCTTTATGGGTTTATGCTTCTTCAACGGGTGTCTGGAATCGCGGGGCTGATCCAACTGAGGCGACTTCATCTCTACCGCCAAGGCCCTCTTGGTCAGGCGGGTTTGATCCTCGCTGGATTGTTTGGAAAAATCTAATCACAGCCACCTCCAAAACTACGCGTTTAGCAATGCGGCAATGCGTTGGTTGTCTCGCTCTTTTGACAAAAAGCTTTCAAACATTTCTGCCGCCGATTTCAATGGTGCCCAGCCATGGGCACGGCGTGCGGCATCATTCGCCAGTATATTGCAGGTAATTTTGGGGGATTCCCCACAGCTATAATGAATTCGCGCAGGTCGCTTTAAAACCGCACTTCCAGTTTGGATAATCTCATTAATGCTACATCCGATCCCCGATGAGACATTCAAAATCGCATTCCCGCCGCTTTGATCGGCTGCGATGCGGTCGATCAACTCGCAGAGATCCTCCACCGCAAAATAGTCGCGTATCGTACTCCCATCACCAAAAACCCGAATGGTTTTTCTTGTCAGCAAGTTTTCAAATACTGTTGGCAACAACCCATGCTGATGTGCAGATTGGCGTTGATGAAGTCCAACTGGATTAGAGGGTCTTAAAATGGTTAGGCGGCGATCTCCTCCCGTCCAAAATTTGTCTAGCAAGGTTTCAATACAAAGTTTGCCATAGCCATATGGGGTGATGGGTTTGGTGGGTGTGGATTCCGTTAGGGGAGTTTCACTTTGAATTTCACCGTAAACCGTGCCGCCAGAGCTTAAAAAAATCAAATGCTTCACATCCGTTTG
>CAZRFT010000209.1:0-3855 GCA_964599255.1 uncultured Neptunicoccus sp.
CCATTACCGCAATTTTTACAAATTCGTGGATCGCTACCGTCTTCGTTTGCTGGGAATAGATGCGGTTCAAGCACCTCGTTAATCTTTTCAAGCACCTCGGTGATGCGCAGATCGGCGGTTTCGGCCACGGCGGCAGAGAAATCGCGCCAGAAACGCGCGAGTACAGATTTATAGCTTTCTTTACCCGCGCTTATCTGGTCAAGCTCTTCTTCGAGTTCCGCGGTGTAATTGTAGCCAACATATTGACGGAAGTAGTTTTCCAAAAACGCGGTCACCAGACGCCCTTTATCCTCGGCAATCAATCGATTGCTTTCTTTGCGCACATATTCGCGGGTTTGGATGGTGGAGACGATGGAGGCATAGGTTGATGGTCGCCCGATGCCCAACTCTTCCATTTTCTTTACCAACGTCGCCTCTGTATAGCGGGGCGGGGGTTGCGTGAAATGTTGGTTGGGATCGACGCTGAGCTTTTCCATCACATCGCCTTGGGCCATTTGCGGCAAGCGCTTATCGTCATCATCTACGACTTCGGTGTCGTCTTTACCTTCTTCATAGACACGCAAAAACCCATCGAACAAAATGACCTGTCCGGTGGCCCGCAATCCGATTTGATTGTCGGGGCTTTCGATATCAACAGTGGTGCGTTCCATTTTGGCGCTGGCCATTTGGCTGGCCAGGGTGCGTTTCCAAATAAGGTCATAAAGTTTGCGCTGATCGGCCTCGAGCTTTTTAAGATCATCAGCACTATTTTCCATCCGCGTGGGGCGGATACATTCATGGGCTTCTTGGGCGTTTTTGGCCTTATTTTTATAGACGCGCGCCTGTTCTGGCAGATATTCAGCGCCATATTTATCTTTGATTGCATCACGCGCTGCGGTGACCGCTTCTGGCGCCATATCAATCCCGTCGGTCCGCATATAGGTGATATGACCGGCCTCATAGAGGCGTTGGGCGGTCGACATGGTTTGACGTGCACCAAAGCCAAATTTACGGCTCGCCTCTTGCTGAAGCGTTGATGTCATAAATGGAGCGGCAGGGTTGCGGGTTGTCGGTTTTGCTTCGACCGTATGAACGGCAAGATCACGGGACGTAATGGCTTGGACTGCCATTTCCGCCGCGGTTTCATTTTCAATGTCAAATTTATCAAGCTTCTTGCCTGCCAGCACGCGCAAGCTGGCTTCAAATTCTTGACCGCGAGGGGTTTTAAGGAGTGCCTTGACTGACCAATATTCGCGCGGCTTGAAGGCCTCGATCTCCATCTCTCGCTCAACGATCAGGCGAAGGCATACCGATTGCACGCGGCCTGCTGATTTTGCACCTGGCAACTTGCGCCAGAAAACGGGCGAGAGGCTAAAGCCCAGCAAATAGTCCAACGCGCAACGGGCCAAATAAGCCTCGACCAAATCTTGATCGACCTCGCGGGGGTTTTCCATTGCTTCAGTGACGGCGCGTTTTGTGATGGCGTTGAACACCACGCGGCTAACAGGGGTATCTTTCTTGATCGCTTTGCGTTTGCGAAGCGCCTCTTCAAGATGCCACGAAATCGCCTCGCCCTCGCGATCCGGGTCAGTTGCGAGGATCAGCGCATTGTCATCTTTCAATGCATCGGCGATGGCTTTGACGTGTTTTTTGCTGTCGCTAGCGATTTCCCATTTCATATCGAAATCGGCATCAGGATCGACTGAGCCATCTTTTGGCGGTAGATCGCGGACATGGCCATAAGAGGCGAGCACTGTATAATCATCGCCAAGATAGGAATTAATAGTGCGTGCCTTAGCAGGGCTTTCAACAACGACAACGGGCATGAGGGTCCTTTAAGGGCGAGTCAGAGTTCGGTTCATAAGGGCGTTAGATGTGGGTTATGACGCCCATTTGTCAACAGGGCGTCCAAAAATTCGTATCAAATGACCTAGCCGGCGCGGGCCAAAAGCCCACCGGGTTGACGCAGGACCTGCCCCGCTAGCTCCAGTTTTGCAAGATGTCGTGCCACGTGTTCTGCGGCATATCCGCTGTCGCGAATAACGATGTCTTCGGCGACAGCGCTGCCTGATAGCATGTCGAGGATACGGGTTTGAATATGGTCTTCATCCGCTCCTTTCGGTTTCATAGAAGGCGTGAAGGTGGCGACTTCGTGAGGGGTGGCGTTTGGTTTGGCCAATGCTTCTTGGATGTCGCGGGCGTTGCGGATCAGAACTGCGCCATCGCGGATTAACGCATTGCAGCCAGCGGCACGGGGGTCAAAGGGATTGCCGGGTACCGCCATCACCTCGCGCCCTAAATCGCTTGCCGCGCGTGCGGTGATTAGGCTGCCCGATCGCGCCGCACCTTCGATCACGCAAAGCGCTTCAACAAGGCCCGCGATTATCCGATTGCGTTGTGGGAAATGGCGGGCTTGGGGGTGAAGGCCAAGGGGTTGTTCAGACAGCACCAATCCTTCGCTTTTAATCCGATCCATCAGGTCCGCGTTTTCTTTGGGATAGGGAATATCGATACCGCCTGCGACCACGGCGATGGTTTTTGCGGGCAAGGCGGCTTTGTGCGCAGCCGTATCGATGCCGCGGGCCAAGCCAGAGATGACGGTATACCCCATCTCGCCTAAATCTTGGGCAATTGTCGTTGCAACACGGCGTCCAAGCGAAGAGGCATTGCGGGCCCCCACAAGCCCGATACTCGGCGCATCTGCGATTTCGCGCTTCCCAGCCGCCCAAAGAAAGGCAGGTGCATCGGGTGCCTCTGCCAGAAGTTTTGGATAGGTCGGATCGCTTAGGAAAAGGGGTTTGTATCCTGCGTAGAGACCCCGCTCAAATTCAGATTTTGCTGAAGAGAGTGCACAAGGCGAATAATTCTTCGCCCCCGATTTTTCTGCGATTTCAGGCAAGGCATTCAGCGCGTTTGCGGTACTTCCATATTCATTGAGTAGTCGAACAAAGGTCGCGGGCCCAACACGGCGGGACCGCGCCAGACGTAGCCATGCGATTTTTTCATTTGTTGTTTTTGGAAGCGCAGTTAAGGGGATTTTGGGATCGTTCATGCCTCATTTCTTGACCCGCAATGGTTAATCAGAGGTGAATTGCAGAACGATAAACGCAGTTAAACTTGTGATCCCCCAACCGTTAGCCCACCGATCAATAAGCTGGGCTGACCCACACCGACAGGAACCCATTGCCCAGCTTTGCCGCAATTGCCGACGCCCGGATCAAGTTCAAGATCATTGCCGATACCGCGAATTTTTTGAAGCGCGGTGGCGCCGTCCCCGATTAATGTCGCGCCCTTGACAGGTGCGCCGACCTTCCCGTTTTTAACGCGGTAGGCTTCGGTGCAAGAAAAGACAAACTTGCCATTGGTGATATCAACCTGACCGCCGCCAAATCCAACGGCGTAAATACCGTCCTTAAGACCCGAAAGCAGATCTTTGGGATCATCTTGGCCTGCGAGCATGTAGGTATTGGTCATGCGCGGCATTGGGGCGTGGGCGTAGGATTCACGCCGCCCGTTTCCCGTTGCTTCAACACCCATCAAACGCGCGTTTTGGCGATCCTGCATGTAGCCCACCAAAACCCCATCTTCGATTAGGGTGTTTTTGCCTGATGGGGTTCCTTCGTCATCCATGGTGATGGAACCGCGCCGATTGGGGATTGTGCCGTCATCAAGCACAGTGACGCCTTTGGAGGCGATTTGCTGACCCATAAGCCCAGCGAAAGCAGAGGTTTTTTTTCGATTGAAATCGCCTTCTAGCCCGTGACCGATCGCTTCATGCAACAAGATGCCCGGCCAACCTGGCCCAAGAAGCACATCCATCACGCCAGCGGGGGCAGGCTCAGCCTCTAGGTTCACAAGTGCAATCCGCAAAGCTTC
>CAZRFT010000210.1:0-1073 GCA_964599255.1 uncultured Neptunicoccus sp.
GGTTTCAATACAAAGTTTGCCATAGCCATATGGGGTGATGGGTTTGGTGGGTGTGGATTCCGTTAGGGGAGTTTCACTTTGAATTTCACCGTAAACCGTGCCGCCAGAGCTTAAAAAAATCAAATGCTTCACATCCGTTTGACGTAGCGCTTGAACCAGCCGTTGGTGCGGTAAAACATTCAATTCCATTTCGCTGCTATTATCATTGTTGGGCGTGCGGGGATGCGTGGCACTGGCCGCAAGTAGCACTGTGTCAACACTTGCGAAAATCTCTGGATCAAAAACCTGACCGATCGACAGATCGTATATCTGCGGCAACGCGCCTAACTGATGTCGATCCTGGTCGTCGCGTTTTCGGATATAAGCTTTGACCGGTTTGTGTCGCGCGCTGAAGTGATCAATGAGCGATCGCCCAATAAAGCCACGTGCACCTATTATACCAATCATTTTCGACCTCCGATAATATCGTTGAGTTTTTTTGCTTCCGCCTCCCAAGAGGTAAGCGCTGCAAATTCAAAGGCTTGTTTTGCTTTCGAGGCCCGTGCTTTGGGATCTTTGTAGGCCTTTTCCATCACATCGGTTAATGACGTGGGCGAAGTTTGCGCATAAAAGGTTGCGTTTCTTGGCAACAGCCAATTGGCCGAGGCGTCATCATTTAGCACCATCGGGCAGTGACAGGCCGCAATTTCCAAAGGCAAAAGCGAAAGGTTGCTGCCTGAAAGCACCAGTGCAAGATCGCTTTGCGAATAAAGGTCCGGAAGCTCACTAAGTTTCAGCTCTCCAGCATTGAGATGATGAAACGGAATATGAAATCCCGACACGTTGCCGCCTGCAAATATAACCGCAATTTTGGGATGTTTTTTACAAAGCTCTGCGAGAGACAATAGCCCAATTTCAAAAAGGCGCCGTGGTGTTGTATGGCGCGCGTAGAAAAGGATGTTAAAATTTTTATTTGGGCGTCGCGCGGTGGGGCGATAAAATTCCATATCGCAAGAAAAAGAGATCGGTGCGCAGGGCATAGAAAACTCTGTTTCCAACTTTGATTGAAGCCATGGTCCTGCTGTGATCCCCTG
>CAZRFT010000211.1:0-8188 GCA_964599255.1 uncultured Neptunicoccus sp.
GAGGTGATATTGACCACCCGCCCCCAGCCACGATCCATCATCGAAGGCAAGCACGCCTTCATCATCGCAATGGGTGCCAACATATTGGCATCAAGTGCCTGAATAAAATCCTCACGCTCCCAATCATGCCACATACCAGGCGGTGGGCCGCCTGCATTATTAACCAAAATATCGACCTGACCCCCAGCCTCTAGCAACGCCGCGCGCCCTTCATCAGTGGTCACGTCTGCAGCCACTTTTGTCACCGCAACGCCAAAGCCCGAAAGCTTCTCCGCCGCCGCTTCCAAACTCTCTTCAGAGCGCCCGTTTAAAACAACATCCACACCCGCTTGCGCCAAGGCTTGCGCACAGCCAAAACCCAAACCCTTTGATGACGCACAGACAATCGCGCGTTTTCCCTTGATGCCTAAATCCATTTTTTGACCCTTCAATGATCCTTGTTTTTTGTATCATGACTTGCAAACCATCAAAGATAAATGGTGAAAAAACCAATCAACCATAGCACTTGTTTTCCTACGATTTCTCGATATTCTTGGCCACGATCTGGAGGGTTACATGCATAAAACAACAACCGCACTTGCAACGGGCGCACTCGGCTTAGGGTTCGCTTCCTTTGCCTCAGCTCAATCTGCACCGGAAATATATGCTGGTGGTTTCTTCGATATCGCAAACGCCGATATAGATTACTCAGATTGCTGTAGCAACCGCGACATTGATGGCAAGCACAAACAATTGGGCGCACTTCTTGGTGCGCGGTTTGGCATCGGCGATTGGGTTTTGGGTGGCGAGGTCGATCATTCACGCGCCATCAGCAATGGCCAATATAGGTTTGCCAGCAATGCCAATGCGTGCACGGCAGACTCAGATAACCTCTGTCGCATCAATGATGTGACGCGCTTGAAATTGCTGATCGGGCATAATTTGGGTAATTTATTTCTTTTTGGAACCCTTGGCGCGAATTGGACGAATGCAACAATCAGTCAACTCAATGCAGCCATTCCTGTTGATGTAACCGAACAAGGTCATTCATTTTCCATTGGACTTGAAACTGCCCTTAATGAGGCAAGTTCAAGCAATGCGCGGCTCCGATTGGAAATCATTCGCGATTATGTGGATTTTCCCGGAGTTGATGACCCAGTGAACTACAATAACGCGATGAGCTCAACCACCCTACGCGCCGGAGCCATCTTCACCTTCTAACGCGTGACCCAGCTTCAAACGATTTTGGACAAGGCCCCAGCCGATCAGCTGGGTTTTGTCACCCTTGACGGGCAAGAGGTGAGCTTTGGTCGCGCACGTTCTGCAATCATGGCCTTTGCTGGTGCCCTTCATGATCTTGACCTTGCGCAGGGCGCCCAAATTCTCATCAAAACTGAAAACCCGACGACAGATTTCTTTCTAACGCTTGCCTGTTTGGGTCGGGGGCTCTGCCCTATTTTGGCGGGCGACACGGCGACATTGAAGAAGAACAATGTCCGCCTCGATCACATCATCGCATTGTCTGATGCGGCTCAGGGTACAATCCCATTTACACAACATTGGTTCGAAAACCCACCGCAACCGCTGGATGCAACCACAGGACAAGTCATCGCTGCCTCTTCAGGCACCACAGGAAATTTGAAATTCTTCACACTTACCCATCCTGTCTTGTTAAACCGCGCGGCAATTTTCCGAAAGATATACGCCAGCCACGACATCAGCCTCTCAAACCGCCCGCACATGATCACATTGGGGGCAAACGCAATTTATGCCGTACTAATGAGCATTGGGAATTTAATGGATGGGCGTGCCAGTTTACGACCAGCTCAATCACCCGCTGACAGCCTCGCTCTTTTGGCAAAATATGATGCGGCGCATTTGTCAACCACGCCACTCTATCTATCCCGCATGCTAGACGCGCCCCGACCCAAGCTTAATCTCGAATTGGTCGTCTCAAATGGTGCAAAAACCAATCGCGACTTGGCGATAGATGCAGAAAGCAAATTAGGCGCGCCTGTCTATTCCAGCTACGGCTCCTCAGAGATGGGGCCCGTCTTCTTCGGACGCATTAGGGAGCTATCTTCAAATGGCCTTGGACGCATCCATCCCTGGATTATGACCAAGCAGAAAAATGGATTGATTGGCATTAGAGCTGATGATGACCTTGTCGCAGAGGGCTATACCAATGGAACGGCAATGCTTGATCAGGACTATTTTTATCCCGGCGATCGCGTGACGATCAAGGAGGATCAGGCCTATTGGGACGGACGCGCAACCGAGCTCATCAACACAGGCGGTGATAAAATAGCGCCAGAACGCATCGAAGCAGGATTACACAATTTCCCTGGTATCAGCAATGTTGTGGCCCTGGCCGTTCCTAACGATCAAGAGCTAGACGACATTGGGTTGGTTTTAGAAACCGAAAATTCATTTTCCCAAAGCTTTCTGGAAAAAGAGCTCAAGCGCCAATATGGTGCGCAACTTCACTTTAAAATCGCATGTGTCGATGCTATTCCCCTCTCTGGAACTGGCAAAGCCGAACGCAGAAAGCTAAGGCGCCTTTTCGAATAGACCCACACACGTGGGTAAATACCCGGGTGAACTAATGAAGACGACTCCAATTGTTTTAAGTTTAACATCGATACCGCCTCGATTTAAATATCTTCCGCAGTTTTTCAAAAGACTTGAAAAACAAACCCTCCGCCCCGTAAGCGTTGAGATAAACCTAGCAAAATCCTATCGGCGCTTCCCAGGTGAGCTGCCGGCTTTACCCAATCTACCCGAATGGGTGAAAGTCTTATGGCAAGACACGGATTTTGGACCTGCGACAAAAATTTTGCCCACAATCGAAAGATATAAAAACAGCAACCAAGATATTCTTGCCTGCGATGACGACCGGATCTATGGGCGCCAGTGGATTCAAGGGTTCGCCTATCAACGCCATCTACACCCCGAAGGTATCCTTTGCGCCTGCGGATTTAACATTGACGAGTACTACGATCTTCGTCGCGTCGCGGAACACAAGAAAGAACCCGTTGGACGATACTTCCGCACACCTGAGTTGAACAAGGTGCATCTCCAACAAGTCGCTCTCGAAAAAATTACCTTTAACCTCAGAAATGGCGAATGGCGTCAGCTATCCTATCCAGGATATATTGATATCTTTGAAGGTTTCCGCGGATATCTTATCAAACCACACTACCTGCCAGAAGAAGCTTGGAATATTGTGGACGATTTTTGGATGGTCGATGACGTCTGGCTATCAGGCATGGCCGCCTTAAATTCTCATTATGCTTGGCTCCACGACATGCCGATGAACCGCGATTACGATCGGCGTATTGATAGACTCCACGGCCTTTACACAATTGAGGAAGAGGGAAAACAACGCGACGAACTCAACAAACGCTGCATTGCCTATTTTCAGGAAAAATACGGCATCTGGTAGATCAACCAAAGTTTAGACGTCCTCTTCACTTCCGCCCTCGGGCCGCTCATTCCGCATCTCCTCGCCGCGCGTCAGCCGCTCAATAATCTCCGCCCGCGCCGCATCCAGATCAAGCCATTGCGGCGTGTCATTTTCCGCCGCTAATGCCTCTTTCGTCAATAGCCCGCGTTTCGCAAGGTCGGACAGAACCGCCCGAAACTCGGCTTTCAAACCCCCAAGTCCACCCGACCCAACTTCGGCCAATTGGCGTGGGTCGGTGATCGCCTCTAATTCGCCAGACTGCGCAGCTAACACATAAACCCGTAACACATCGGCAATTCGTGCATGAAAGCCTGGCCCCAGTTTTTGAAACCAGCGAAAGACATCTTCGTCGATATAAAGCGTCTTTTTCTTTTTGTTTAACCCCTCGGGTCGCTCCCATTCCAAAAGCGGCCAATCGGCGGGCATCGCACGCGCGGCCCACATTTCCGCCATCGCCATTTCAAGAAGGCCCAGTTGTTGCATCAATTGGGCGCGCAGCTTCTCTCGCTTGGTCAACATCCATAAATCCCTAAATCAAATAGGGATCATATAGCGCAAAGGGATTAACTTTTCTTCGCACCCCCGTGCGCACCCCCGTATCCACCCCCGTGGGCACCCCCACGGCTTTTCTTGCCTTTCCCCAAAATCTTAACTAAGCGCACGCTCATGTTAGATCACACCCATAACCAACCGGTCCTGCCCCCTGAAATCGACCGTCGTCGGACATTCGCGATCATCTCGCATCCCGATGCGGGTAAGACGACTTTGACGGAAAAGTTCCTCCTTTATGGGGGTGCGATTCAGATGGCTGGACAGGTCCGTGCAAAGGGCGAGGCGCGGCGTACGCGGTCGGATTTTATGCAGATGGAAAAGGATCGCGGCATCTCTGTTTCCGCCTCTGCCATGTCATTTCCTTTCAAAGAATTTTGGTTCAATCTGGTCGACACGCCGGGCCACTCTGACTTCTCCGAAGATACCTACCGAACGCTCACAGCTGTGGACGCGGCCATCATGGTGATCGATGGGGCGAAGGGTGTCGAAAGCCAAACGCGTAAGCTGTTCGAGGTTTGCCGCCTGCGCGACATGCCGATCCTGACTTTCTGTAACAAGATGGATCGCGAAAGCCGCGATACGTTTGATATTATCGACGAGATCCAGGAAAACCTCGCCATTGATGTCACGCCTGCCAGCTGGCCCATAGGCGTCGGGCGCGACTTTATGGGTTGTTATGATTTGCTCAATGACCGGTTGGAGCTGATGGATCGCGCCGACCGAAATGTCGTTGCGGAATCCATTGAAATCAACGGCCTAGATGACCCTAAACTGGCTGAACATGTGCCAGAACAGCTCTTGGAAAAATTCCTCGAAGAGGTGGAAATGGCGCGTGAGCTGCTTCCCAAACTCGACCCGCAGGCGCTTTTGGATGGCACCATGACACCCATTTGGTTTGGCTCTGCTATCAACAGTTTCGGCGTTCAAGAGCTGATGAACGGCATTGGCGAATACGGACCCAAACCGCAAGTGCGCCCCGCAAGCGAACGCCAAATCTCCCCCGATGAGAAGAAGGTCACGGGCTTTGTCTTTAAGGTGCAAGCCAACATGGACCCCAAACACCGCGACCGAATTGCGTTTGTGCGGCTCTGTTCGGGACATTTCAAACGCGGCATGAAACTCACCCATGTGCGGTCTAAAAAACCAATGGCGATTGCCTCGCCGATGTTGTTCCTCGCTTCTGATCGTGAACTCGCGGAAGAGGCTTGGGCAGGCGATATTATCGGCATCCCCAACCACGGCCAGCTTCGCATCGGCGACGCACTCACCGAAGGGGAAATGTTAAGGTTTACAGGTATACCCTCCTTCGCACCGGAACTATTGCAATCGGTCCGTGCCACCGACCCAATGAAGGCCAAACATTTGGACAAGGCGCTGACCCAATTTGCCGAAGAAGGTGCGGCGAAATTGTTTAAACCCATGATCGGTGCAGGCTGGATCGTCGGTGTTGTCGGTGCGCTGCAATTCGAGGTTCTGGCAAGCCGCATCGAATTGGAATACGGCATCCCCGTGCGGTTCGAGGCGTCGCAGTTCACCTCTGCGCGTTGGCTGACGGGACCGCAAGACAAGGTCGATAGTTTTATCGACGGGAACAAAGGTCATATGGCAAATGACCACGATGGCGACCCTGTCTATATGACGCGGCTACAATGGGATATCGATCGGGTTGAACGCGACTTTCCCGATTTGAAACTATCCGCGACCAAGGAAATGCAGGTCTAGCGGCGCGGCACTTTCCGGTCGCCTTTGATCCAGCGCCAAGCGTCATGCAGATCAAAGACCAAGGAAAAGGCATTTACCGCGAATAAAAGCGTCAGATAACCAAGATATGCAGTTTCCAAAGGGCTTTGGTAAATCGCGAGGATCAATACCAACAAGGGCGGCCATAGCACGATATGGCTAAACGCCATCGCTTTGGAAAAGCCCCGCTCTAGCAACAAAAGCACCGCATTGGGCATGATGCCGCCAATGGCCAAAACCGTGATATAAAAGCCAAGTGGTTGATAAACAAAGAAAATACTGGCGAAATTAACCGGAACGAGCACCAGCCAAATCCACAGCTGCACCCAAAGGGGAAGTGCGCGCAAACTGTTCCAGATATCTACCGTTAGCTGTTTCAAGAAACTCTCCCTAATCAAACCCTAGCATCGCTCATTGGTACCGCAACTCAATTCCTTGTGGCAGGGCGTTCAATTGACTTTAAGTGCAATAAGCGCTAGGTCGCGCCGCAGATGACAGATGGCAATTCGGCCATCAAGGCCGCACGGGACTAGCGGCATGAAGTGAAACGCCGCAGATACGTGACGGAGACATATGACAAAATTTGACGACCTCGGGCTCGGCCCCAAAGTGATGAAAGCCATCCGCGAAGTTGGCTATGAAACCCCTACCCCCATTCAAGCCGCAGCGATCCCGCATGCACTTGAGGGCCGTGATGTGTTGGGTATTGCCCAAACAGGTACGGGTAAAACCGCGAGCTTCACGCTGCCGATGATCAACCGCCTTGCCCGTGGACGCGCACGCGCTCGCATGCCGCGTTCCTTGGTGCTGGCACCCACACGCGAGCTAGCCGCCCAAGTGGCAGAGAATTTTGAGCAATACGCCAAATTCGTCAAACTCGATATGGCGCTTTTAATCGGCGGGGTCAGCTTTACCGAACAGGACCGCCTGATTGATCGCGGGGTCGATGTATTGATCGCCACGCCCGGTCGCCTGCTTGATCATTTTGAGCGGGGAAAATTGCTGCTGACGGGGATCGAGATTATGGTGGTCGATGAGGCGGACCGAATGCTCGATATGGGCTTCATCCCAGATATCGAACGCATCTTTAAGCTCACGCCGTTTACGCGCCAGACCCTCTTTTTCTCTGCAACAATGGCACCAGAGATCACACGGATCACCCAAGAGTTTTTGCAAAACCCAGAACGTGTTGAAGTCGCCCGTCAGGCGACCACGTCGGAGACCATTGAACAAAAAGTCTGCCTATTCAAACCTGCCAATCGCGCATCAGAGGCCAAGCATAAACGCACGGTTCTGCGCTCGCTGATCAAGCAAGAAGAAGAGCGTCTGACCAACGGTATCGTCTTTTGTAACCGTAAGGTTGATGTCGATATCGTCATGAAATCATTGAAAAAACATCTCGGCCGCGACCGCGTTGGCGCGATCCACGGCGATCTTGATCAAAAGGTTCGTATGACCACTTTGGACGGGTTTCGGGATGGATCAATTCAGATACTCGTGGCCTCTGATGTCGCTGCGCGTGGCCTCGACATCCCAAATGTAAGCCACGTCTTTAACTACGATGTGCCAATCCATTCAGAGGATTATGTGCACCGTATCGGGCGGACGGGACGCGCGGGACGCGATGGTTTTGCCTTTATGCTATGCGTGCCTTTTGAAGAAAAATACCTCGCTAAAATCGAAGATTTGGTGAAGCAAGAAATCCCACGCATGGAAGCGCCTGAAGTTGAAATTCGCGACCGCCGCCGTAAACCTGACGCAGAAAAGCCTGAGCGGAAACCCCGCGGCAAAAAAGCAGAAAGCGAAGAGAAGCCCAAACGTGAAAGACGCGATCGCAGGTCAGATGATGGGCCCGCGCAAAAAGGACTTGGCGACCATGTGCCTGCGTTCTTAACCCGCGAATGGCGCCCAGACGACGTGACCTGAAGTAAGTGCGATCCTAAGGGGCATCGAGCCCCAACGGATCGCTGATTTTGAGCAAGCTCAAAATCTTGGGCTGTCTACGCCTCCAACCGGTTGATCAAAACCCGTACGACTGGCTTCTTCCCGATCTCATCTTTGCAGATGCTCCGAATGGCGCGCGCGACGAGCTCTTCTGTTTCCCCGTCATCTTTGAGCTTACCAGGGGGTGCGGTGACAAGCTCGCGCTCTACCGCATCTTCCAAGATATCCTCTAAGGGATCTTCGGCCTCATAGGTATCAGGCAGACCAACAAGCTCTGCCCAGATGCCCAACACCTCTGTCTCTTCTAATACCAAAGAAACCGCGACCATCCCACGTGTGGCCATACGAATGCGGTCCAGAACCACACCGTCATAGGCACCGATCAATCGTGAGCCATCAAGATAGGTGCGCCCAGCCTCAATATGATCGACAATCCGGACACCGTCTTTGTCAATTTCAACAACCGATCCATTGGGCGCAATCACAGCTGGCCGTCCCAATTTTTCT
>CAZRFT010000212.1:0-15726 GCA_964599255.1 uncultured Neptunicoccus sp.
GTAATCGGATTAGTATGACCAAGCAAACGGCCAACAACGACGAGGCTCAATCCGCTGGATACAAGATGGGAGGCATGTGTATGTCGATTATCATGAATACGATAGTTTTTAAGATCGGCTGTCAAAACAATGGATTTCCAAAATCTCTTCAGATCACGAATTGGTGCATCAATTTTTGAGCTCGGAAAAAGAAACTGCGAATTGTGCTGACGCCGGATTGTTCTAACCAACTCCACCGCCGCTTCAGACAATGGCAGATGCTCGGTTCTCTTCTGCTTAGTATGGTGCGACGGCTTTACCCAAACACCCCGTTTCAAATCGAAATCCTGCCACTCGGCGTTCAGCACCTCTCCAATACGTGCACCAGTCAACAACTGTAGCCGGATAGCATTTGCAGCGCTTTGATTTGAGTGTTGATCAAGTGCTTGGATAAGACGTTTCAGTTCATCATTTGAAAGCCACCGATGGCGCTTCTCTTCTTGGTAGCGACAAACGCCGGTGGCAGGATTGTCTGCGCGCCACCCCCAGCGTACCGAGAGAGTAAGCATCTTAGAAAGTAATGCTAGCACTCGGTTAGCTTGATATGGCGTATTCGATAGAGAGTTGTGCAAAGACTGAATATCTCGATGATTTACTTCAGCAACAAAACGATTTTTGAGTTTTGGTAGGATTATCCTGTTGAGCATGGAAATGTCGTTCTGCACGCTTTTGGGCCGTTTTTGAGGTTTGGCGTATTCTGAAATATATTGGTCCGCTAAATCCTTCATTTTGGGTGCCCTACGCGTGTTAAGTGCGTCCTCAGCTGGATCACCACCGCGCATCACCTGGCCGAGATATTCAGAAGCTTTGGATTTAGCCTCTGAAAAAGATAGTAAAGGCCCTGCCTGCCCGATCGTTTTACGCCTTGATCGCCCAGTATGACGGTTTCGATACTGAACCAAATAGCTCTTTGTCCCATTCGGTTTTACTCGAACACCAAAACCAGAAAGTCCTGTATCCCAAAAAATTTCATCGCGACCGCTACTGTCAAGCTTATCAACTACGGATTTTGAAAGTTTCCTATTTGGCATGTGCTCACACTATCGAGGTAAGCAATAGGTAAGCTAAAATACGAGAAAAATCAAGAAACACAAAGAAGTTTCCGAAGCAGTTTTATTATTATAAAACAATAATATATTGATAAACTTCGCGTTTAATGAACTGCATAGAAGACACTACAATATAAGACCGTAAGACTTTTAATCAGTGGGTCACAGGTTCGAATCCTGTCGGGCTCACCATTCAGATTCACAAATCAAATAGTGTATTGTGGCGCTCATTCGCTAGGGGCAAATGATTGCACTTCAGCGTCGGGACAATCCTTACTTTGCGGTGGAGACCACTTAGGTTCTCGGTTCGTTGGGAATTCTGGCTTAGACCTTTGGCAGCCCTTTAGGACCCAATACTCTCTTTTGAGCAGCTATTCTAAAGGGCGCGTTTGGTGCTCCGTATCCGTCATAGCCCGAACGCCTTTCGACGATTTCGAAAAAGAACCCGCTAGAGATTGGCATCGAGTAAAACTGATAAAATGAACCCGTCTCATCTTCATCGTACAGGATATTATATTCTTTCAGCTTTTCGGTTTCCTCATCTGACAAAGCAAACCTTGCCTGCACGTCACGATAGTAATTCTCGTTCATTTTTAGGGCTTTGAATCCGCGATGCTTCATATCCTGCGCGGATTTAAAAATGTCATTGCTCTGAAAGGCGACGTGTTGAACTGCGTTGCCAAATGTGTCGGCCAGAAACTTGCCCGCTAAAGTTCGATGGGTGTCTGCCCCATTCAGAGTGATCCGCGTTCGCTTATCTTTGCTACTGATTGCCTGACTTCGAACCAAACCATCCGGATCAATCACATCGTTCATTGCTTCCTTATGCATGTCGAAAATCGATGTATAAAAAAGCGACCAACTTAGCATCTGATCATAGGCCATTGTTTCGGCAAGGTGATCTATGCGCGACAGACCCGCATCGCCAGCTGCGCCCACAGACACTGCATCAAATTCCGTCTCCCAAACATTTGAAAGATCACTTTGTCCATCAATAAAGTGAAGAACACCCGCGCCCACTGATTTGACCGCTGGAATTTCCAATTCAGTCTCCTCTTGAGGTTGCGAGAATAAATTGGCACCCAGCGCCTTAGAACGCGTAATTGTGTCGACTGCGCTGGAGACGCGCAACCCAATGTCACACACAGATGTCCCTTGAGTTGCAAAGACAGAGCTCGCAAAACCAGAGCTTTCTTCATTCAGCACAATTCGAATTTCGCCTTGCTTCCAAACCGACACATTTTTGGATTTGTGCTCGCCCACGCGCTGGAACCCCATTGATTCCAGCATCGTTTCCAACGCTTCTTTTTGTTTTCCTTGGGTCGTGAACTCGACGAACTCTATTCCTTCGACGGTAATACGATTTGGAAGCTTTGGAACATCAAAATTAGTATCTGGTTCTAATTTTTGTACGTCATCAATCAACGCAGCTAATGAGCGATATCCATCTCGTGCAAGTCGCGTCGTCAGACCACCCCTGAATTGATCATTGAAAATCTCTAGACTTATCGTGTCATTGTAACCCGTTGCCGCGACCGCACGCATAAAATCTACGACGGCCAAATCGCCCTCGCCCGGCATGTTTCGGAAATGGCGGGACCAATACAACAGATCCATATCTATCAATGGCGCATCAGCAAGCTGTACGAATAGTATTTTGTCGCTGGGTATCTGGCGGATTGTGTTCGGATCGGTTTTACGTGCGAGCGTGTGAAAGCTGTCCAAAATCAACCCAATATTTGGATGGTCTGCCCGCCGGACAATTTCCCAAGCATCGCGATGATCATTGACATGTTTACCCCAGGCAAGGGCTTCATACCCAACCCGCACGTTATAAGATTTTGCAATCTCCCCAAGCTCTGACAAATCATCCGCAGCGCGGTCAATGCCGCCGACGGCTTCCGGATGAACGCTGGAACAAACCAGAATACGATCAACGCCAAGCGCATTCATCGTTTCAAATTTGTACCTGGCGCGATCAAAGGCTTTTTGGCGCAAACTGCCTGTCAAACCTTCGAAGTCTCGAAAAGGTTGAAAGAGTGTGATCTCCAACCCGTGATCCCGGATCAGATTCCCTATTTCTTTTGGGCTACCCTCATCCGCGATGAAGTCTTGTTCGAAGATTTCAATCCCGTCAAATCCAGCATTTGAAATCGCTAGGAGCTTTTCGCGAAGTGTGCCTGAAATTGAAACGGTAGCGATTGAGGTTTTCATGCAGCCTCGCTTAGAAGCAGATCGCTGCGCAATCTGGCTTCATCAAGCGGCGTGCCTGAAAAAAGCTGCCAAGCATGTACCCCTTGGTGGAAGAACAACTCGTAGCCTGAAATTACCGAAACGCCTGCCGCTTCTGCATCCGACAGAAACTGCGTGTTCACGGGGGTGTAGACTGCGTCAAAGGCCCATCGCGTTCCATTGAAAGCGGAGGCTTGAACGGGTGTGCCCGCGTTGCCCACCATGCCAATCGGAGTACCGTTTAATATTCCATCTGCCCCGATACAGGCATCATTCGCATTTTCAGCGGTGACGATTTTTGTATCCGGTGCGTAATTACCCAAGTCATTCGCCAAAGATTGCGCTTTGATGGGATCAGTATCGACAAGGGTGATTGTATCGGCCTGTAGACTAATCAACGCGAAGGCCAATGCACGCCCCACGCCCCCGCAACCGATCAAGCAACAGTTCCCAAGCGGCGTATCTCCCAACTTCGCTTTGTAGGCGGCGACAAAACCCGAATAATCTGTGTTGAACCCAACTGGTCCATCCTTTTCAAAAATTACGGTGTTCACAGCACCGATCGCCTGAACCAATGGGTCTTGGATCGATACTTTTTGCGCCGCGAGTTCCTTAAAAGGATATGTGACATTAATCCCGCGATAGTTCTCGCGCGAACATAAATCGAAAACCCCATCGAAATCTGTATTTAGGGTTTCGGGAACAAGGCGATTATATTCAACTGCCATTCCGGTCTGAACGCCAGCCAGCCGATGCAGCGTCGGCGCTTTGGATTGCGCGATATTTCCGCCAATCAAACCAAGCTTAAGCGCAGCTGCCATCGCTCAAAACTCTGACCGCATGTGCGTTAAGCTTTGCACCATCGAAACACTATCAACAGCAACAGCAATAAAGTTGACGCCAAGGTCGATATATTGATCTGCAGGCTCTTTAGACAGCGCCATGATGCCTGTAGGCATGTTGAGGTTTTGAAGCGTTTGAATAGCTGTTGTGATAGTTTTCATCACTTCTGGGTGCTCCATCTCGCCCGGGTACCCCATGGTCGCACTTAGATCCGCGGGTCCGAAGAATATCGCATCCACCCCGTCAACCCCAGCGATCTCTTCCAAATTGGAGATACCTTTCAGCGTTTCGACCTGAACCACCAAGCACAGCTCTTCCTCTGCAAGTTTGAAATAATCATCAACACGCCCGTATCGTGTTGCGCGCGTCATGCCTGCCATACCGCGAATGCCTTTGGGACCATAGTGCATGGCGTCAACCGCCGCCTGCGCCTCTGCTGCCGTTTCTATGTAGGGCACAAGTAATGTCTGGGCGCCCATATCCAAAATGCGCTTAAACAGAACAGGATCATTGGCAGCGGATCGAACAATCGCGCTTGTTTCTGGGTAACCTGCAATTGCCTGCAGGGCAGGTAGAACCTCCACCGTTTCAACAGCCGCATGTTCCGTGTCGATACAGACCCAATCATAGCCGATGCTCGCCAATGCCTCGGCTGCGGTATTCCCACCAATGGTGTTCCAAACGCCAATTTGACAACCGGGTTTAGACAGGCGGGATTTGAAGGTGTTTGTTGGATTCTTCATCTGTAAAAAATATCTGATATTTTTAAAAATATCAAATATATTCGTTGCCTCAGACCTTCACCCATGACCCACCAGCATCATTGGACGCAACTGCGGCTTCGATAAAACGAACACCAGCGGCACCGTCAGTAACCAGTGGCATGTCCAACCAATCATCTGGCATTTGCAAACCATCGCGGCGCGCGGCGACGGCCATCGCAAATTCGGTGTAAAGGTTCCCCCAAGCTTCAATAATGCCTTCTGGGAAACCACGGGCGGTGCGCACAAGACGTTCAACCTTGGAGCCTACGCCATGACCATGCCCACGGCTGATGATACGATCAGCTTCACCAAATCGATTGAATTTTAGATTTTCGGAGTTTTCCAAGTCCCATTCAACGCCACCCTCTGATCCAAAAATCCTAAGCCGCAACCCACCACGATTGCCCGGGGCAAGTCGCGTGGCCATCAACGTGCCGGGGATATCGCCTTCGTATCGTGTCATCATAAAAGCTGTGTCTTCCAACGGCTTTGGTGCACCGCAGACGTGAAATTCTGATTTCACATCGGTTAAGGTCAATCCGCTGACAAATTGCGTTAGATGCGCGGCATGCGTTCCAATGTCGCCAACGCAGCTGGTTTTCCCAGATTTCTTTGGATCAAGACGCCACTTCACATGAGGGGCGTCCGCAACATCCTCTGGGGTCATCCAATCCTGCATAAATTCGACATGGATTTGATTGATCTTTCCAATACCCCCCTCGGCCACGAATTCACGAGCCTGCCGGATCATGGCAAAGCATGACATTGTATATGACACGCCCATCACACAGCCAGATTGGGCGGCGATTTGGATCAACTGTTCTGCTTCACTCACCTCGTTGGTCAGCGGTTTGTCACACAGAACATCAATTCCGTTTTCCAAAAAGACCTTCGCATTTTCGAAATGCAAATGGTTGGGCGTTGTGACCATGACAGCGTCCACCCCGTCTTCCCGCGCGGCTTCCTTCTCCGCCATTTCCGCAAAGGACAGATAGCATCGCTCTGGCTCGACGAACCACTCGCCCGCCGCCGCTTTTGCACGATCGGGATTGGATGAAAACGCGCCTGCAACAATATCCCACCGATCGGACAACCTTGCCGCCACGCCCTGCATCGATGCCACACGCCCGCCACCCACAACGCCCAGCCTTAGCCGTCTGCTGAGCTTTGGGAATGGACCATAGGGATCAAACTCTTTGGGTAGCAACATTAGGCGTTCCTTTAGCTTGGCGGGGTTACGCCTTCGGGTAGAATTTCAACTGCCATGAACACAGATGGCGTTGTGGTTTCAAATTGATGCCAAGGGTAGTTGCCTTCGCTGTCATACATGGGGCGATGCGTTTGGCCAGGCGCCATCGGCTCTTCCAAATAAAGCGTTGCGATATCTTTCTCTTTGCATTGCTGCATTTTGCCGTAGCCAACAATTTGGGTGTGCACCTCTTTAAATCCAGGAACAGGGCAGAAATCGTGAAATTTATGCAAGCCCACATTTAGCGGCACAGTTGCTGCATGATAGAAAGTAAACCCATGCTGCCCGATCCATTTTTTAGGCGACATGTAATGGCCGATGCCACGCAAACGTTCCTCTTTCCGAACATCATAGGCGGAAGGCCATGCGTCGCGAATGTCGCGCAGAACAACCTCTTCATATTCAAAGGATTCAAAACCCGTGACAATCGCCGCATGTTTCAGATTTGAGATGCGTGCGTTTTGCACGATCACAGATTCAAGCGATTTTAGTGACTGCTCTTCGATTTCAATATTTTTATCTGAAAGGTTCAAAACAATTGCGCGCCCTTCCACATAGAAAGCGTCTTCATCTTTCAAAAGGTTCAAACCAAAAAAAGGTTCAGCAATATCAATGCTTTGTATCGTCATCTTAGTGCTCTGATGGAAAAACTGTTGGAAGAAGCGGCGGTATGTCGGTTGTGCTTTGAATTTCCACAAAGCGTCCATGTTTTGGGCTGTCTAAAATACCCAACATCGCTTCGAGTGTGTGATAGGCCAGATCACCACTTGCCCGTGGCGGACGGCCTTCGCGAATGGCATAGGCCATTTCGACCAATCCAATACCACGGCTATCTTCGTTCAAACCATGTTCAATTGGAACAATGGTCCAATGCTCACGTCCTGTGGGGCGGGGCTTATGTGTCCACCGCGATGTTTCGCGGGTACGCAACCATACCTCGCCCTCAAAAACATTCGCGCCATGCACTGGGTCAGGATCGGGAATACAGATGGTTCCATTTTCGCCGTAAATTTCCAGACGCGGCATTTCTGAATCCCAGATATCAAAACTCATCGTTATTGACGCGATCACACCGCTTTCAAATTCCAACATGCCTTGCACATGGGTGTCGATTTCCACCTGCATCCATTCGCCATCGCGCGGCCCGTTTTCGATCATCCGTTTATCAAATGCGCGGTTGGACATACCCGCAACGCGCGCAATTGGGCCCAAGAAAAACACCATTGCAGATAGGTAATAGGGCCCAAGATCCAGTAGCGGCCCAGCCCCTGTTTTATAGTAGAAATCGGGATTTGGGTTGTGGCGTTCAGTCCCGTGGCTACCCACAAATGCCGCGGCCCCTGTTGGTTTGCCAATGGCCCCATCGTCAATAAGTTTGCGGACCGTTTGCCACCGTCCACCAAAAAATGTGTCAGGCGCATTTCCAACCGTCAAACCTTGCGTGGCCGCAAAGTCCAAGATTTTACGACCTTCAGCCAAATCCGAAACCAAAGGTTTCTCTGAATAAACATGTTTGCCATTTTCCAAAGCAAGCTGAGCAATTTCAGCATGCGCCGTAGGGATGGTCAGATTTAAAACCGCCTCAATCTCTGGATCAGACATCAACGCATCGACGGTATAGGCTTTTTGGATATTGTGTTGTTTCGCTTTCGCCTGGCTTTCAGCCAGGTCAAGGCTGGCACAGGCAACAACATCTACCTCGGGGTATTTCGCCAAAGTTTCGAAATAGATGTCACTTATTCGGCCGCAGCCGACGACGCCTGTCACAAGTGGTTTGATCATCCCTGATATCCAAATACCCGTGGCAACCAAAGAACAATGTCGGGGACAAGGATCATGGCTAGAAGAGCCAACAACAGAACCGCAAGGAAGGCCCAGACCTCTGCAATTATCTCTTTCAGGGGAATACCTGTGACTGCGTTTATGACAAAGAGCAGTATTCCATAGGGCGGCGTGATCAGACCGATCATAGAATTGACCACAATTAGAACGCCGAAATGAACCAGATCGATGCCCAACTCGCGACAGGTTGGAATGAAAAGTGGTATGATCACAAGGATGATCACGGTAGCGTCCAAGACGCATCCCAGCAACAACACCAGCAGGTTCACCAACAACAAAAACGCTAAAGGACTGATTTCAGAATCGGCGAAAATCATGGATATTGATTGTGGTACATTTTCTTGAACAACGATGTAAGTCAGGATCATCGACGCGCCGATGACAAGACCGACAGAGGCTGCAGATCGCGCACTATCGACAAAGATCTGGTAAAGCGTCTTGAGCTTGATCGCGCGATAAAGTCCAGCCGCCACAATCAAAGAATAAAGCGCGGCAATGGCGGCTGCTTCTGTTGGCGTTGTGACGCCCGAATAAATACATCCCAGCAAAATAACAGGCATCAGCAGGGCTGGTGTGGCGCGCACGGTGATTTGTGGCAATTCGCGTAGTGGCACCGGGTCTTCCTGCCCAAAGCCGCGTTTGTGCGAAATGACGTAGTTCATACCCATCAAAACCGCACCCATAACCAAGCCCGGAATGATGCCTGCCATAAACAATACACCGACCGACTCGTTGGAGACCAAGGCGTACAGAACCATTGGAATAGATGGGGGAATGATCGGCCCAATCGTCGCTGTCGCAGCCGTAATCGCAGCCGCATACCCGCGCGTATAGCGGCCCGATTTAACCATCATGTCGATGATGATTTTACCAATGCCCGCTGCATCGGCGACCGCAGATCCCGACATGCCCGAAAAAATCAAACTTGCGACAACGTTCACATGCCCCAAGCCACCACGGAAACGTCCAACTAGTGCGATACAAAAATTCAACAGCCGATCGGATATCGTGCCCGCATTCATAATATTGGCGGACGCTATAAACAACGGCACCGCCAACAGCAAAAACCCGTCGAATAGACGCTGCACCATTGTCGTACCAGCGATGGCGAGGTCTTGGCCTGAAACACCCAAATAAACCAACACGCCAACCAAGATTGCGTAAGCAACTGGTGCGCCAATTGCGGCCATGCCAAAAAGGGCGATCAATCCAAGAATGAGTTCTATGCTCATTTCTCAGTATCCTCTGCTTCAGAGGGGATCTTGCTCATTTCTGTTTCGGGCTCTCCAAAGCGAAGAACAGAATAAATGCGCCACATGTACCGAGCGGTGACAACGATCATCAGCATAATAAATGGCGCAAACATCCACTTAATCGGGATTTTACCACCCGTAATCGGAACGCGGATGCCCTGTATTTTTTTCAATTCCATCAGGCGATTTGCAAAAACAGTCTCCCAAATCGCAGGGAAGGAATAGACCATTGCGATGATCATCAGCACAGCCGTGATAAGCGCCAAAATTCTACGTGTACGAGGTGACGCTGCCAGATAGAGGATGTCGAAAGTGACGTGATCCGATTCACGCACCAAAAAGGAACAGCCAAAGAAAATAACAAAGACCCAAAGAAGCGAAATCAAAACAACAGACCACCCAATGGGTTCTAAAAATGGGGCGTAGCGAAAAACAATTTGTAGAAGAAAAGTTATAAAAATCGCCGCCAAAGACATGGCGGCGATAAATTCTGCAACGCGAGAGAGCAAATTAACAATACGTGTCACCTTTGCCCTCCCGAAGTTTTACGTATTAGTTGCCCAAAGCGTTGATACGGTCAAGTACACCTTCTGGCCAAGAAGCTGCTGCCTCTGAACCAACATACTGCGCTTGAACATGCGTACGGAATGCTTCCAAGTCAGGTGTGTAGATTTCAACACCTTGAGAGCGGATGAAATCAGCAAGGCTGTTTTCTTTATCCAACTGCTTCAAACGACCCCATGCCGCTGCTGCATCTGCAGCCCGCTGAACTGTTGCTTGTTGCTCAGGTGTTAGACTATCCCAAGTCGCTTTTGAAAACGCGATGTAGTTCAAGTCAACAAGGTGAGATGTCAAAGAAATCTGCTTTGTAACTTCGTAGAACTTCTGATCCACAACTGTTGGAAGCGGGTTGTCCTGACCATCAACAGCACCAGAAGCAAGTGATGTATACACTTCAGAGAATGCCAATGGCGTTGGAGATGCGCCCAATGCCGCGCCCAAGAACTGCCATGCATCTGTGCCTGGCATACGTAGGTTAACGCCTTCAAGATCTGCAGGTGTCATGATGTTCTTTTCTTCACGTGTGAACCGCAAGTTTACGTGGCGCTTACCAAGATACATCACAGACAGAAGCTTAACGCCAAGCTCGTCTTCAACCTTTTGCTTGAACGGATCCATCAATGGATCGTTGAACACGCGCACTTGGTGTGCTGCGTCTTGATGAACATAACCGGTCGCAAAAATCGAAAACTCTGGGAAGAACTGCGCCAGCTCTTGCGCGGAAGCGATTGACATAGTCAGGTTGCCAGCCGCGATGGCTTCCAGCTCTGTGCCTTGCGCAAATAGCGTTCCGTTATAGCCCGGCTGATATTCGGCAAATTCTGCAACCATCGGTGCAAAAACATTCGCCATAGCAACTGAACGCTGATCCGTTTCAGAACCAGAGGTCGCAAGTGTGAAGTTCATTTTGTCTTGTGCAAAGCTTGGTGCAGATACACCAGCCGCGATGCCGAGTGCCGCGACGGATGCAATAGCCGCACGACGAGTGATTTTAGAAAACATGTTTTCCTCCCTATAATGAGATTCTCCAATCTCGATCTAACCATTTATCAAGTGATTTTTACCACTTTGCAAGATATTTTTAAAAATATCAGATATTTTTAAATAACCCGTCTTATGGACTTCTCGTTGATGTCTTTGGACGCGTTGGGTTCAACAGTGATTGCCACACCGCTTGCGGCTGCTTTTGCAATCGCCTCAACAACTTTTAAGGACTTCGCACCTTCCTCTGCAGAAACCAGCGGTTGTGCATCACCGCGAATGACGTGCCCAAAATGTTCCATTTGATCCAAAAGCGGATCATTGGCTTCGAAAGGGATTTTATCCGACTCCATATCTGTCCACCAATCGGGTAATGGATCATGCTTCCACAAATCTAAATTTGGAATTGATAGCGCCCCTTCTGATCCACCGATAAGATAGCAACTTTGATCTGTTTTTGGGTAAACGGGATTTTCGCCGGTTGTAAGCTCCCAGCTCCAAGGCGCGGCAATGCTATCAGAGACTGAGATCGTTGCCACACAGCCCGACGCAAATGTCAAAATCGCAGAAGCCAGATCTTCGTTTTCATATCCACGCACCGAAGGCACCGCAACCGCGTGAACCTTTGTAACCTCGCCGCAAAAATGGCGAAGAAGGTCAACATCATGCACAAGATTAACGGATATTGGTCCAGCACCTTTCTGTTTACGCCAATCCGCTTCGTCAAAATAGGTATCGGGTTTATACATCCAACAGGTCGCCTGCACCGATCGAATGGCACCAACAACACCTGTTTCAAGTGCAGCTTTCGCGGCACGAACCATTGCGTTGTGCCTGCGATGATGACCGACCAAAACGGGCACATTCTGATCCTGTGAAGCCTTGGTAATTTCCAGCGCCTGCTCCGCATCCACCGCAATGGGCTTTTCAATCAGAACAGGGCATCCGTTTTCGATGCAATATAGCGCTTGTTCCACATGCAAAGGTGTTGGCGTGGCCAGCACCACTCCATCCACTTGCCCCTCTTTGAACAGGCCTTCCAAATCATCATATATCGGCACGCCGTATTTTTGCGCTTTGCCTTTATTGGCCGCATTGGGTTCGACAATCGCCGCCAACTCGACCTGGTCGCTTTTTGCAAAGACCAACGCATGCTGTTGCCCGATCAGACCAAAACCCACAATTGCAATTCGGATGTTCTTGTTCATCACGTTTGAATGTCTTCCATTTTCAATACCGAACTTCACTAAATATTATTTTAGTATCATATTCAATAAAATCTGATATTTTTGTTTTTAACAGATTTTATGGTGTATTGAGTGAGATATGCAATCCCTGTAAATCAACCGATAAGAAAATGATGAACGGATGAATTAATGGCGAAGTCAATAAATCTGGTTGGAGCCTCTACTTACCAAAAGATCAAACATGATATCATTTTTGGAATTCTCGCCCCTGGGTCAAAGCTTAAACTGGAAGGGTTGAAAGAGAAGTACCCAGCCTCGATGTCGACCTTGCGCGAAACGCTCAATCGCCTCGCCTCTGAAGGGTTTGTGGAGGCGCTGGACCAACGCGGATTTTTTGTAACCCCGACATCAAAAGAAGATCTGATCGAGATTGCGAACCTTCGCGTTCTTCTTGAGTGCCATGCCCTAGAGTTATCGATTTTGAACGGGGATACCGATTGGGAAGGAAATCTTGTTGCCGCGCATCACAAGCTGCACTTGATGGAAAAACAGATGGCAACGGGGAACGAGACCAACAAAGAAGATTGGAAGAGGTACGACTGGGAGTTCCATTTGGCATTGATCGCTGCGTGCGGATCCAAAAACCTTTTATCGCTTCATTCGGTCCTTTTCGACAAATATTTGCGCTACCAAATGCTTGTTCTAACGAACCGCGGCGCGGTTGCTATTGAGGAACATCGCCAGATGTTTCAAGCCGCACTCGATCGGGATGTCAAAAGCGCGGTAAACTTCCTCAAACTGCATGTGGATGGCGGATTGGAGTATACCCTCGATAATTTCAATGCTTGAAGAAATCCACCTTTCAGGCAATCAGCTGCGAGGCGGACGATTCACTAAGTCTTAAGCTCTTTTGCAAATACATCTGCTGCGTCTCGTAAAGGGCTTTCCGCAAAGTGGACGCACCGCTGAGTTGTCATCGGTTTTCTATGCTCAAGCAGTCGCCCAACAATGCCTAAACTAAGCCCATTAGAAACAAGATGAGAAGCGATAGTATGCGTCGATGGATGAAAATTCATTTCATTGCCGCCTCGCCAACCATGTATTGTTAAGCTAGGCTTCTGATGCGTTGGATCTTTCATTTTTCCAACACAATTACGCGCAACGTTTGACGAAACAATGGGCTAACAATGCAGATAGGACGACAGCTTTTCTTGGCGATTGTGTTCACGGGGCTTTTTGCTGCTGTCACGGTCATTTTGCTGTTTTTCATAACCACTCGCGAGGGTTTCACGCGCTATGTGGTCGAAGCTGAAATGGATCGCATGTCGCGCATTCCGGGCATCTTGGCTGAAATCTACGACACCGAAACACCTGGTTGGCCGGAACTGACGCAAACGCCCCAAAGCTGGCACAGCTTTATTGGCAAATGGTCGCGGCCGGATCGGCTCGAAGGCACGGTCGCGCGTGAAGACACATCAGATGTTGAGCACATCCCCCCGCCCAAGGATTTGGTCGAAGGTTTGGGCCTTGGCGCTGGATCAGAAAGCGCAGCCGAGGATAGGCCCGAAGATGAATTAATCAGGCAAATTGGTCGATTGCCACCCGATCTGTTCCATACCGTCACGCGCACTTTCCTGACAGATGCGAATGAAGAGGTCATTGTGGGCAGGCGACCGGAATCACATTTCTATTCCACCCGTGCGATCGTTAAAAATATCGACGGCCAAAGGCGAGTTGTCGGCTATTTCGGTATCTCTGCGCCCGTTCGCCCCGGTTGGATTGGCGACACCATTTATTTCAATACAATTGTGCAGACGACTATGATGGCCTTTTCGATGGCGGTTTTGATGTCGGTGCTTGTGGCTGTATTTCTAACCCAGCACATTCTCAAACCCATCGAAAACGTTACCGATGGGGCGCTTGCACTGGCCGAAGGTGATTTTTCTGTGCGCCTGCCCACCAAACGGCGCGACGAGCTTGGCACATTGGTGCGCGACTTTAACAGCCTAGCTGAACAACTCGAACGGGCACAGAAAGCCGAACGCCAATTCCTCTCAGATACCAGTCACGAGTTACAAACCCCTATCGCCGTCATTCGTGCAGAAATTGAAGCGATCCAAGATGGTGTGCGCAAACCCGATGACCGAACGCTTTCCGAAATGCATGCCTCTATCATGCGCCTCTCGGCCCTTGTCCGCGACCTTCAGGTGTTGGCCTTTTCAAGAGAGGGGCAATTCCGCGTCTCAATGGATGCGATGGATTTGCGCGATGTGTTAGATGAGGTGCTGTCAGAGGCAGAACTAGAAGCCGCGCAAAAGAAACTCAAAATCACGGCTGACTTACCAGATGATTTGGACACCATTTTGACGGGTGATCATTTGCGCCTCACGCAAACCTTTCAAAACATTCTGCGTAACGCCATCAAATACACAGATGGCCCTGGTAAAATTCACCTCGCTTTAGACGCGGATGATGACAATTTGATTGTCAGCATTGCCGATAGCGCCCCGACAATTTCCACCCAAGATATTCCAAAACTATTCGTTCGATTTCACCGTGATGAAAAGTCCAGATCGCGCAGTTTCGGTGGCTCTGGGCTTGGTTTGACCATTGCCAAAGCTATCGTAGAGGCGCACAAGGGCACAATCATGGCCACGCAAAGCGATCTGGGTGGTCTTGAATTCCGCGTCACATTACCCAAGAATTTAAACTCATGAGCAATCCACATATTTTTGTCGTCGAAGATGAACCTGCCCTTGCTAAAATCGTGGGCGAATACCTCGCCGCTGAAAATATGGATGTCACGATTTTGGGCGATGGGACGGATGCGGATAAAATCATCCTCAAAGCCGCGCCCGATCTGGTTATTTTGGACATCATGCTGCCCGGTCAAGACGGGCTAGAGATTTGTAGGAAAGTCCGACGTGAAAGCAATGTGCCGATTATTATGGGCACGGCCAAGGTGGAGGAGCTCGATCGCATCTTAGGGCTTGAACTTGGTGCGGATGATTACCTGTGTAAGCCCTATTCACCGCGCGAGCTTATGGCACGGATCAAGGCGGTTCTGCGACGGAGCAGCGCGACTGTTCCCCAAGAGCCTGCGCAAAAATTGGATTTGAACGAAGACAAATGGGAGGCGAGCTTTAACGGCGAAAAGCTGGACCTGACACCGCAAGAGTTTCGTTTGCTGATGACACTTGCCAATCGCCCGGGCCGTGTTTTTTCCCGTGATCAGCTTTTGGAACTCGCCTTTCGCGATGATGCCGACACGTTTGATCGCACCATCGACAGCCATGTGAAAAACATTCGCAAAAAATTCAAAGCGCTGAACGCAATATCAAGCCCAATACGATCCGTCTATGGGGTTGGCTATTCGTTTGAATGGGAAGAATAAAATCGTTCTGTAGTGACGGCCCGAATTCAGAAATGACACTCATTTAAGGGGGTACAACAAGTGCCGAACTCTCGGTGATAGCTAGAGTGCGAACGCTTGGACCACACTACAGAACACCCACAAGTTCAGGTTGAATTGTGTAGCAAATATGTAGGGGGCGCCCAACTGTTGACATCTTTGACACTTTTTCAAACAGTTGGGAAAGGGAGCAAAAACATGCCAAAACTCAAAAAAACAGCTGCTGAATTGGTGGCAGAGGCGCGTGCGCGGATAGAAGAAATCTCAACCGACGAGCTTATGGAAATTCTAGATGATCCAAATGTCGTGATCGT